>CAZYGB010000024.1:0-7326 GCA_964647525.1 uncultured Candidatus Saccharibacteria bacterium
TGTCTATGCTTTTATGCCTGATATCATCTTTTCCAAGGGAGGTTATGGCTCCTTTCCGGCTGTGTTGTGGGGAACACTATTTTTTATTCCCATCGCTATTCACGAAAGCGATGCTGTACCGGGATTGGTTAACAGCCTGATGAAAAAATTTGCCCGCAAGATTTTTATTTCCTTTTCCTTTACCCAGAAATACTTTTCAGCCCAGAAAACTGTTCTTACCGGGAATCCCATTAGAGAAGAATTAGTTTTACCCCCCGATAAAAAGGATGATACTATCAAGATATTAGGGCTGGATCAGAAAAAACCGGTGCTAACTATTATTGGCGGGTCTCAGGGCTCCCAGCATATTAATACACTGGTTTTGGATATTTTACCCAAGATTATTCCCCAGGTTCAGGTTATTCATCAAACAGGAAAAGATAACTTTGACAGTGTAGAGAAGGAGGCTGATATTGTGTTTCAGGAAATTATTAAAAATGAGTCAGACAAGCAATATTATCACCCCTGTGCTTTTTTTGAAGAAAGAGATACTCCCAAATTGGATTCCCTGCGGGATGTTCTTTTAGTCAGTGACTTGGTAATTGCCAGAGCGGGAAGCGGATTAATATTTGAAATTGCTCTGAACGGAAAACCTTCCATCCTGATTCCCTTACCCTGGGCCAGTCGAGGACATCAATTTAAAAATGCTTATGAGTATGCTTATTCGGGGGCAGCAGTTGTGGTAGAGGAGGGGAATCTAAAAACTGATATATTTTCTAATCTGGTGTTGCGCTTAATTAATGATGAAAACAAGAAAAAAACAATGAGTGAGGCTGCTCAGAAATTTGCTCAGCCTAAGGCGGCGGAACAAATTGCCCAATATCTTCTTCAAGAAGCCTTGCTTACCCAAAAGTAATTTTTGTGGTATATTAAGGCATGGATGATCCCAAGATAAAACAATCTTTATTTGGCCCCCGGGTTCGTTTAGCCCCCAGTCCTACTGGATGGTTGCATGTTGGTACTGCCCGAACAGCCCTTTTTAATTATTTGTTTGCCCGTAAAAATGGAGGTAAGTTTATTGTCCGGATTGAAAATACCGACCCCCAACGCTCCAAGAAGAAATACATAGATAATATTTTGGAAGGACTGAAATGGATGGGGCTAGACTGGGATGAAGGGCCGGAAATAGGTGGTCCCCTTGGTCCTTATTTTCAAAGTGAAAGACTGGATATCTACGAACCATATTTACGTCAATTACTAAAAGAAGGAAAAGCTTATTACTGTTTCTGCACCAAAGAAGAACTGGAAGCCCAAAAAGAAATGATAATATCCCAGGGGCTTCCTCCCCGGTATTCAGGAAGATGCCGGGATTTACCAGAGAAGACTGTTCAGCAATACCTAGAGGAAGGAAAACCCTCCGTGATTCGTTTTAAAATGCCCTCCCAGGAAATTAAGTTTCAAGACCTGATTCGAGGAGAAGTAAAATTCAATCCTGACCTGATCGGGGATAGAATAATAGCCAAGAGCTTCCGGGAGCCCTTATATAACTTTGCGGTGGTAATTGATGATTATTTGATGAAAATAACGCATATAATTCGCGGAGAAGACCATATTTCCAATACCCCTCAGCAATTAGCGCTTCAGGAAGCGTTAGGCCTTCCTAGGCCCATTTATGCGCATTTACCACTGATTTTAGGGGAAGATAGGTCTAAATTAAGCAAAAGACACGGATCCGTGGCTCTTTCTGACTATAAAAAGATGGGATATTTACCCCAGGCAATATTTAACTTTTTAGCCCTTTTAGGGTGGCACCCCGAAGGGGAAGGGGAGATTATGAGCCCAGAAGAGTTAATTGAGAAATTTGATTTGGCCAGGGTACAAAAAGGAGGGGCCATATTTAATATTCCTAAATTAGACTGGTTTAATTCTCAGTACTTACGACAAATGTCTAGCACCGAGTTAACTCAAATAGTAATATCATATATTAAAACATATTCCTCTTCAGCCCAATTGAAGGAGAAGTATGATCCCCTTAAGATCCAGAAAATTATTGATATAGCTCTTCCTCGGGCGACAAAATTAAGTGATTTCATCACTTCTTCTGATCTTTTCTTTCAAAAAGAATTATCTTATTCATCAGAATTGTTACAATGGAAGCAAATGAAGAAAGACGAAATTAAGCAAGCTTTGACAGATTGCTTAGTCGTTATTAAAGAAATGAAAGAAGAGAACTTTAATAAGGAAGAATTACGTATAGAATTTTATGACTTTATTGATAAAAACGAACTTTATCAAAAAGATAAAGGGAAACTACTTTGGCCCTTGCGAGTAGCTTTATCAGGGAAGAAAGATTCCCCCGGTCCTTTCGAAATAGCAGAGATATTGGGAAAAGAAGAAACAGTTAAAAGAATAAAACAAGCAATGGATAAGGTAATAAACAAATAATTTTTTAATATGAATGATCTCACTCAATTTGTAAATCAATTCTCCCAGCTTATCGCTCAGGTTTTTAAACAACTTAACGGTGTAACGAGTCAAATTTTTCAATCAGGGTTTCTCCAGCATATCTGGCCAATTATTCAGGGAATGATCAAATTACTTGTTGTGGGATTGGAAGCCTTAGTAAAAGTTTTGAAGTTTTTTATAAAATAGATAACTATTGACGTTTTCTTACAATGGTGGTATCATTCAGATATCACTAACACTTGTTTCGATACCTGATTTCATTGATATTTGACAATTTAATGTTTTAATTTAATGTTTTAAATTTTAATATAATATATCGAAAGAAAGGAGGAAAAGGTGAAGGAAATAAAGGGAGCATTGGGAATATGGTCTTCTCCAAGAGTCATAAAGGAGAAGAAAGAGAAGAAGAAGAGTCAGAGAAGAAATCGAAATCGTCGACTTAATCACATTCAATCTAGAAAATCAGACTAACCCCCTTATCTAACCAGTAAGTCCGAGATAACAAAATATCTATCTCGGGCTTTTTATTTTTTCTATAATTTCTATAATATAGAATACTGTATTTAACAGGGGAGTACTTGACAAGTTGTTTCCATTGGCTATAATTGAAGTATAGTAAGGTTCGCATAATTATAGTTAAGAGAATATTAATGTATTATAATACGTAATAATATGGAAAAGAGCCAAAAACCAATTCCCGACCATTTATCTGACTTTTTAGACTGGTTAGATATAGAAAAGGGTTTAGCAAGTAAATCACAGGAAAACTATTCCCGCTTCCTTAAGAAGTTTATTAATTGGTTAAAGGAAAACAATCTAAGTAATTTAAAACCACATGAACTATCCCCTACCCATATTTGGAAATATAGGGTATATCTGTCCCGTAATACCAAAAGACCCTTAAAAAAGTCAACTCAGAACTATTATCTCATTGCTCTAAGATCTCTTTTAAACTATTTTGCCGAGAGGGATATTATTTCTTTACCAGCTGAAAAAATTAAATTAGCTAGAGATAAAGGTGAAAAACAAGTGCGCCTTTTAAGTCTGGAACAATTAGAAAGATTGTTTGCTGTTCCTGATGTTTCTAAAGTTTTGGGATTACGGGACAGAGCTATTTTAGAACTTTTCTTTTCTACTGGAATGAGAATAGCAGAATTAGTTAGTTTAGACAGGGAACAAATTAAAATGAAATCAGGCAATGAAGAACTGGAACTTTCAATTGTAGGAAAAGGAGGAAGAATTCGAACTGTATATATTTCCGATAGAGCCCTGCATTGGTTAAAGAAATATCTTTTAACGCGAACTGATGATGAAAAAGCATTGTTTATTAATTACCGCAGTAAAAAAGGAACATCTAAAAGGTTAACTCCCCGTTCAATTGAAAAAAGTTTTAAAAAATATGTTGTTGTTTCCGGGTTGCCATTAATTTCTACTCCCCATGTTATGCGGCATACCTTTGCCACCGATCTTTTAAATCAAGGAGTAGATTTAAGAATCCTTCAGGAATTCCTGGGTCATAAAAGCATTCTGGCTACTCAAATCTATGCTCATGTTACTAATAAGAAACTTCGTGAAATTCATAAAAAATTTCACAGTGGCCGTAGATTAAAAGCATAAATAAGACAGTAAACAAAAAGGGGTAAAGATTAAATCTCTGCCCCTTTTTCTATTAAATAGTAGCTAATTTATAAATTGTTGTTTTCTATCCTTCTTTTTGTTCTTTTTTTGTATTTTCTTCTTCTATCTCTCTTTCCAGCCTTTCTTCTAGATCCGATGGTTCTTGGTTCTCTTTATTTAACTTACGAAGATTTGATAGAGAATTTTGAGTCATCTGATCTTCAATTTGCTGATCCCACTTCTCACGTGTTTGAATTTCTTCTGGAGTTGCATGAACCCTAATACCCTCATGCATTACCCATAATTCTTTCTCATACTCGAATACTGGAGGCGGTGCACCGGGATATTTTTCTTCCTCAAATTTCATTTGGTTTACAATTTCTCGCATAATCTTTTCATTTGAAATCTTTTCTTTTGATGCGTCTGGTTTATCTTCTTTCTTATTAATATTTAATATTTCAAACAAACTTCCCATAGAATTTTAATTTAATTTTACTACTTGTTAGCGACTATCTGCATCTTAACACTTTTTTTATCTTATAGCAAATAGCAAATAAGAGAAGTAAGGGTTAATCCCCTCTTTTTGCTGATTTTCCTTTATTTTTTGAGAAGGGAGGATTGTATTTCTTTCAATTGTTCTTCGGTTGCCTTATGTATTGTATTTTGATCTGTTCTTAAAATGTAATATTCCCCGTCTTTTTCAGTATTAGATAATACCTCTTCCCCTCCAGGTAACTTTCCAATTGATCGTAAGGCAGCAAGAGACTTATGTTTTTTGAGGCTCTCCATTTCTTTTTTACTCATACTGTTATATGAGATAGGTCTCTTCATATTTACGAAGTTTTCTAGCGTTCGATCTCTCTCTCGATTATAATTCGTCTTTATATTATGTTGAGCTGATTCCAAGGATGAGGCCATTGTAAATGCCTGTATTATCTTTCCTCCCCATGGACATTGCTCCGTTACGTCGGCGTAAAATAATTCTTTTTTTTTCTTTTCCTCTTTCTCTTTTTTTGCTCCTGGACTGTCTTTTCTTTCGTCCTGACTTTCTTTTTTCCCCTTTTCTTCTTTCTTTTCTTTTGTTTCTGGGCTATCTTTCTTTTCATCCGAATTTTTTTCTTCAGCTTGATCAGGAGAGAATGGCAATTTTTCTGAAAAACTCATAAAAAAATTTGTTTATTAGTCAATTTTTCCTGAATGACTTTATGTAAGTATAATACTTTTTGCTCTAGATAGCAAAAAGTAACGAGATTTTTTACTTCTCATTTCTTATTCTAAAAAGCGTAGCGACGAAGAATCTCTTAATCCAACTGTATAAAATCATACAATTGTATTATTTTATACAGTTTTAGCTATTGAGAAAGTTTCAATTTGATGCTAAAGTAAGGCTATCATGCGTATTTCTTACTCAGCTTTGGAAAATTTTAAGCAGTGTCCGCTGAAGTATAAGTTTTCTCAAATAGACAAAATTAGAGAACCTAAAAGCAAAGAGGCTATTTTTGGTACCTATATTCACAAAGTCTTACAGTGGTTGTATAAAAAAACACCTGCCTTCCCTACTCTGAATCAATGGCTGGTCTATTATAAGGAACACTGGCCTCAAAAATCAGAAAGTTTTTCCTGGGCTAATAAAAGAGAAGAAAAGTTTTATTTTGAAGAAGGACAAAGGATGTTAAGAGAATATTTTCAGAAAAACATCCCCTGCTCCTCGTCAATCATTGATTTAGAAACTCATTTTGAAGTAGTGATCACAGAAGATTCTCAACAGCCTGACAGAATACATATTCTCAGTGGCATTATAGACCGGGTAGACAAATTACCCGATGGGACGGTGGAAATTATAGATTACAAGACAGGAAAACGAATGCCTTCCCAAAATAAAGTCGATAAGAATAATCAGCTTTCTCTCTATGCTATTGGGCTAAAAGATCGCTGGCCCAAGCTTCAGTTGGAGAATCTGTCCCTGAGTCTGTATTTTTTAAAGTTTGGCGAGAAAATAAAAACCAAGAGAGAGGAAAGGGATTTAATAGCAGCAAAAAATGGAATTATTGAAACTATCCATCAGATTAAGGGAAGTAATTTCAGCCCTCATCCCTCCCCTCTCTGTCCTTGGTGCGGTTATCGTAATATCTGTCCAGTCTGGCGTCATCTATATGAAAAAAATAATGAAGGCAATCTGAATGATCTAGATATTGGAAAGCAGATTGATGAATATTTCGTTTTACAAATACAGAAAGAAGAATTAGAACAAAAACTACAAGAGATTAAAAATTTAATTGATGTTTACAGTAAACAAAAAGGAATAGATCGCATCTTCGGCAGTAATGGATATTTTGAACGCAGTACATCCAAAGAGGTTTCTTATGATCCGGAAAGGGTAAAGAAAATATTAGAACCCCTGGGAAAATGGGAAAGTGTTTGGGCGGTAGATAATGAAAAACTAAATAAAGTTTTAAAAGAAATTCCCTTGGAATTAAGAGAAAAAATTCAAGAATTAGAAAAGACAGAGAAAAAATATCACTATCTTGCCTCTAACGGCAAGTCAAAAAAAGATATTGAGGAAGAAATGATTAGTTAGAGTCAGAACACCTCTTATTATATTGGTATCCTTCTGCTTCTGCCTCTGCTTCTGAAAGGAAGTAGATTTTGTTTTTATCGCTTAATCCTTGAGCCAAAGAGCAATTAACCGGATAGTAATACTGTCCTATTTTACTGGCTACAAAAGGAAGGGAAGACTGGTTTAATGGTATTTGTTCATCAGAAGAACTAGTATCAGGAGCTATCAGTAGCTCTTTATCTATAATCATGGGAGGACGGGATAATATGTTCCCTCCTGTAATAATCCCCATTCCTAAGAATAATGACGCCAATAAACAAACTGCCACTATTAACAACAGTCTTTTATTGACAAATAAACGCTCTTTTGATAGAATCTTTCCACGGTGGGGCATAAATGTTTTAAATTTTAATTTTTAATTTTCAAACGTGGCGCATACAAAATCAACTGGATCAACAAGATTAGGACGGGATTCTAGAGGGAGACGTCTGGGAATCAAGAGAACTGAGGGACAGGAAGTCCAGACAGGCAATGTTTTGATAAGACAAAGAGGAACCAAGTGGCTTCCGGGACATAACACTAAATTAGGCAAAGATGATACAATCTTTAGTCTAATTAATGGAATTGTGAAATTCAGTCAGGTCAGAAAAAGAAACTTAAGCGGAAAAATACGAAGAGTAGCACAAATAAATGTTATTTCTTAGAAG
>CAZYGB010000025.1:0-6914 GCA_964647525.1 uncultured Candidatus Saccharibacteria bacterium
TAGGTTTTAAGAATAAGGGGGATATTAATAAGTATGGCGTGGAAAAATTCAATGAAAAGGCCAAATCTTCTGTTTGGCGTTACAAAAAAGAATGGGAGGAAATTACGGAAAGAATGGGATTCTGGATTGATATGGATCATCCTTATATCACTTTATCAGCTGACTATATTGAAAGTGTCTGGTGGCTTTTGAAACAAGCTGCTCAGAAAAATCTTATCGCCAAGGTTCGCAGGGTTTTACCTTATTGTCCTCGTTGTGGTACACCCTTATCCGGCCACGAGGTATCTTTAGGCTATGAGAAGGTACAGGATCCATCACTTTTTATTAAGTTTCAGATTACCAATCCTCAATCTAAAATTCTACATCAATATAAAACACAGAATAAAAAATGCAGAATAAATTTATTAGTTTGGACCACTACTCCCTGGACCTTACCGGCTAATGTGGCTATTGCTGTTCGTAGTAATTTAAATTATAAAATCTGGCAAGCTGGTGATGAAATCCTCGTTAGTTACAATACTCCTCCCGAGAAGGACAATGTTTCTGTAAAAATGATAGGGAAGATTGCAGGAAAAGATTTAGAAGGAGAACATTATCAACCTCTTTATCAATACCCACTTGATGATTCTGGGAAAGGGAAGAAAGTTTATGAAGTTGTTTCCGCTAAATTTATCTCTTTAGAAGAGGGGACAGGGTTGGTTCATATTGCACCTGCTTTTGGGGAAGATGATCGTATATTAAGAGAAGAAAAAGATCTAGCCTTTATTCAAAATATTGATACCAATGGTTGCTTCCTCAATAACCCTACCGGGATAACAAATGTAAAAGGACTTTTCTTTAAAGAGGCGGATCCTATCATCTTTGCTGATTTAGAGAAGAGAAATTTACTTTATCAGGGAGATCTCAAGGGAACGGTTCATGATTATCCTTTTTGTTGGCGCTGTGAGACCCCTTTGATATATTATTCTCAGGAGGCATGGGTCATTAAGATGAGCAAATTACGTTCCGCTCTTTTAGAAAACAACAAAAAAATTAATTGGATTCCTGCTCATATTAAAGGAGGTCGCTTCGGTCAATGGTTGGAAGATGTAAAAGATTGGACTATTTCCCGGAAAAGATACTGGGGAACACCTTTACCTATTTGGGAATGTCCCCAATGCGGGCATTATGAAGTGATAGGATCATTGCAAGAATTAAAGAGTAAAGCTAGTAACCCTTCCCTGGTTCCTCCCCGAAACAAAAAAGGAGAAATAGATCTCCATCGTCCCTATGTCGATAATATCAAAATGAAATGTCCTCATTGTGGAGCAGAAATGTCCCGAGTGGAAGAGGTATTGGATTGCTGGTTTGATTCTGGTTCTATGCCTTACTGCCAGTGGCATTGGCCTTTCGCCCAATCATCTGACTTGAATTTATCCGTTAAAGAATCAATCAAGAGCATTCCTTTCCCAGCTGATTTTATTTGCGAAGCAGTAGATCAAACAAGGGGATGGTTCTATACCTTATTAGCTATTGCTACTATTTTAGATATTGGCCCAGCGTATAAAAATGCTATTTGTCTGGGTCTCATTCTAGATGATAAAGGGGAAAAGATGTCCAAGTCACGTGGGAATATAGTATTACCCATGGATATTATTGGATCTTTTGGCGTGGATTCACTGCGTTGGTATTTTTACACCATGAATGCTCCTGGGGAAGAGAAACGTTTCTCTCAAAAAGATCTTCTTTCATCCCAGCGCCGTTTTCTGAATATTCTTTGGAATGTCCTTAATTTTTATACCACCTATGCTTATCAAGAGGAAGAAAATTCTGATATCAGCCTCACGGTATTAGATAAATGGATTTTAGCTCAGTTGGAGGAAACAAAAGAAAAAATGACTAAACATTTGGATCATTATTCTATTCAGGAGGCAGGCAGGGAATTAGAAAATTTTGCTGATAATTTGTCTCGTTGGTACTTGCGTCGTTCTCGGAAAGTTTTTCAAAAAAGAGAAGATGAAAAACAATGGAAAGACAGCTCTTTTGTTCTGAGAAAAATATTGCGGGAAGTTTCCCTGCTTTTAGCTCCCTTCTGTCCTTTCTTTAGTGAGATGGTGTGGCAAACAGTGAGAAACACAAATGATACTCTTAGTGTCCACTTGACTGATTGGCCCGTACTGGAAAAGAAATATCGGGATAAAGATCTTTTGGTCACAATGGATCGGATAAAAGATTTTGCAACCCAGGCATTAAGATTGAGACAAGAGAAGGGGATGAAAGTTCGTCAACCCCTTTCTTCTCTTAGGATAAAAGCTACCGAAGAAAAATTGAAAGGGAAACGAGTGTTGATGAATTTGCTCAAAGAGGAAATTAATGTGAAAAAAGTCATTTTTTCTCCCCAACTAGAAAAACAAGTAGAAATTGATTTTACCCTTACCCCGGTATTGATAAGAGAAGGAATACGGCGGGAATTTGTGCATAAAGTTCAGATGTTGCGTCAAAAAGAAGGACTTATTCCTTCAGATAGAATTGAACTGTTTGTTAAGGGAGAGGCTCAGCTGTTAAAAGTCCTGCAAAAACAACCTGCTGAATTGAGAGAAGATCTTCGGGCAGAGAAAATCAAATTCCTTCTTCCGGAGGAGCAAATTCTTTCCGGTCGCACTGTCAAGATAAATGATAAGCAGTTAATTATTGGAATGAATAAGATTTAATCTTGCTCCATACTTCTTTTTATGCTATCATTTTCCTAGTCAAATTACTCAGAAATGAATCAAGAAAATAGAAATTAAAATTTGTTTATTTTGTTATGGGTTTACCTGCTCGACATCATACTCGTTCTCGTGTAAACAAAAGGCGTTCTCATCTCGCCTTGTCTTCTCAACACTTTGTTAAATGCACTCATTGTGGGGCTAAGATTCAATCCCATCAAGTTTGCCCCTACTGTGGTTATTATAAAGGGAAAATGGTAGTTGATATTTACAAAGGTCTTTCTAAAAAAGAAAAGAAATTAAAGAAGAAAGAAATAGAGGGAAAAGAATAAGAGGATTGGTATATTCTTCCATGTCTTTATGGATCTTAATTCACATTTTAACTATTGATCACTATGGGTTCTCGTCACCTTTCTCGTTCCATCATTTTACAAACTCTCTATGAATGGGATTTTGGAGGAAATAAACAAGGTGCCCTTCAGGAAATATTTCAAAAAAACCTAGAAACTATTGGGGCGGGTTTGATTGATACTCAATATCCCCAGATATTATTAAAAGGAATACAAGAACACTGGGATCAATTGAATGAGTTGATTAGCCAAGGGGCGCCAGAATGGCCTTTAGAAAAAATTGGTATTATTGATCGCAATGTTTTGCGGATTGGAACATACGAATTGTTATTTGCTGACCAAAAAGAGGTTCCCCCTAAAGTAGCTATCAACGAAGCAGTGGAATTAGCAAAGACATTTGGAGGAGATTCCTCTCGCCGGTTTGTAAATGGGGTTTTGGGGACTATCTATCGCCAGATAGAGAAAGTGATAGAGGATAAAAACAGTGACTCTTCTAAAGAAAAACAAGATAATGACTGATTACAATAAAATCGCTCAATTTTTAAATTTAAATTTTTCTAACCAAGATTTATTAAAAGAGGCTCTTACTCATCGCTCTTACCTCAATGAGCATCAGGATTGGCTCTTTTCTAATAACGAACGTTTAGAATTTTTAGGTGATGCTGTTTTAGATCTCGTAACGGCTGAATATTTATTTAGACAACATCCTGATTTACAAGAAGGAGACTTAACAAACATTCGCGCTTCTTTGGTAAATACTGATTCCTTATTAGAAGTAGCTGAAAAATTAAAGTTACAAAACTATCTGCTTGTTTCTAAAGGAGAACAAAAAGATTTAACTAGCAATCGGCCTCATCCTTTAGCTAATGCAGTGGAAGCCATTATTGGAGCCCTTTATCTGGACGGAGGTATAGAAAAAGCTCAATCTTTTATTGAAAAACATATTCTGCAAAAAACTGATTCAATTTTAAAATCCCATTCCTATAAGGATCCCAAGAGTCTTTTTCAGGAGAAGAGCCAAATGGTTGTTGGGATGACTCCTTTTTATAAAGTAGTCAAAGAATGGGGGCCTGATCATGCCAAGCAGTTTGAAGTAGAACTATACTTGGGGGAAGAACCAATCAGTCGGGGAGAAGGTTTTTCCAAACAGGGAGCAGAAATAGCTGCAGCCCGCCAGGCGCTCACTCTAAAGAAATGGCAGGAATAATACATAGATGTTTCTTAAGAAAATTGTTTTAAAAAATTTCAAATCTTTTGCCGGGAGGAATGTTTTGGACTTCCCTTTTCTTATTACAGCTATTGTCGGGCCTAATGGTTCCGGAAAGTCAAATATTGTTGATGCTTTCCGCTGGGCCTTGGGAGAACAGAAGAGTAAGAATATTAGAATTGAAGCAGGCAAGGATTTAATATTTGCCGGGAACCAAAAAGAAACAGCGGCAGGATTTGCTGAAGTAGAGTTAATATTTGATAATTCTCAAAAGATTTTTCCTCTTGAGTATTCTGAAGTTAGTATTATTCGCCGCATTGATAGGGATGGTAATAATAGTTATTTTCTCAATCATCAGCTTTGTCGTCGCAAAGATATTATTGCCTTGTCAGCAGCGGCAAAATTAGGATTGGGAGGACTTTCCATAGTTAATCAAGGAGCAGTGGAAGATATTCTGAGAGTATCGCCCTTTGAATTAAGGACTATGATTGAAGAGAATATTGGTTTGAAGAATCTTGAATTAAAGAAAGATGAAGCAAGCAGGAAGTTGAGTAATGCCCTTATTAATCTGGAAGAAGCTCGAACCCGGGAACAAGAAATTTTACCCCACCTTCGTTTTCTTAAGAAACAGGTTCGGCGTTGGGACAAAAAAGAGAAAATTGAGATAGAACTGAAAGAATTGGAAGAGAAATATTTTGCTGTTATCTATAGCCAAATCAAAGAAGCAGAAACAACGGAAGGATATCAAGATACAGAGGATACTACCACCAAAGAAATACAGCAGCTTCAGAGGGATATTCAGAAAGAGAAGGATCAATTAGATAAATCGGAACATATCTCTCATAAGGACAAAATCAACGCTCTCACCCAGGAAATTATTCAATTACAGGACCAACGCTCAGAATTGAAAAGTAGCATTGAAGAAAAGAAAAGGACGGGAGGATTAATTCTATCGGGAGAACAATTGAAAAAGAAGTTAATATTATTACGGGATCAACTCCGTTCCCTTTTGTCTCAATCAGAAATTGATGGTTTAAAACAGAATCTTAAAAAGATTGTCCAAGAAGTAGAAAAGATAATTACCGGGGAAAGAGAAACAGTAGAGCCGGAAGTGCTTAAGGAAAAAGAAAAGAACTTAACTCGTTTAGAAGAAGAAATTACAGCTAAAAACAAATATTTGGCAGATTATCAGGAACAGGACCAGCAAAAAAATATTAATTTTCGTCAGCAGTTCCAATTAATAGAGGAGAAAAGGACAAAGATAGAGGAATTATTAAGGGCACAACAAAAAACAGAAATTAGTAAAGAAAGATTACATCTTCGTCTGGAAGACTTAGAACGTCGGGCGAGAGAATGGAACTATACCTTGGAAATGATAAAATCTTTTTATCAGGAGAATAAAGAATTAGTAAAAGAAGCCAGTGATCAGTTTGCTTCTTTAGAAAGAAGAATTCTGTTCCTGCGTCGGGAAATCGGAGATATGGGAACAGAAGACCAGAATGTTATCACAGAATATGAAGAGGTTTCTTCTCGTTATGATTTTTTGTCTAAGCAAATTAAAGACTTGGAGAAGGGAATAGAAGACCTAAAAACATTAATGAATACATTGGAGGAACAGATAGAAGGGAAGTTTGATCAAGCCCTCCAGGGAATTAACCATGAATTCAAACGTTACTTTCGTTTGATGTTTGGAGATGGCACAGCAAAACTGGAAAAAATAGAAATACTTAGAAAAGATGAGTTTTCTGAGGCACAGCATTTAGTGCCAGGTGTTGCTATTAAGGTAAATGTTGCTAAAACAAAATTGAAGAATATGGCTATGCTTTCCGGAGGAGAGAAAACACTTGTAGCCATTTCCTTGATGTTTGCCGTTATTAATCAATCCAATCATCCTCTTTTAGTGGTGGATGAAGTAGATGCCGCTCTTGATGAAGATAATAGCAAGCGCTTTGCTAGTATTTTGAAAGAGTTAAGTCAGCAAACGCAATTTATTGTGATTACCCATAATCGTTTAATAATGAGTGCCGCTCAAGTTATTTATGGAATTACCATAGGACAAAATGGGATTTCTCAGTTATTGTCTATTAAGTTGGAAGAAGCGGAGAATCTGGTTAGTCAAGAAGGGGGAAAAAAGATTAATTGACTTTTCATGTTCTTTAGCTTATTATGGATGTGAAAAGGTAGCTAGGAAAGGTCGATGGCTACTATTGATTTTACTTAAAGAAATTACTTATCTGATTTATGGCAGAATTACCTATTGATCAAAGCGTTCTTGAATTTGTGGTAAAGAGTATTGTCAACCACCCGGAGGAGGTAGTAGTAGAACGAAAGGTAGACGAGATGGGTGTCCTTCTTTCCTTAAAGGTTAGTCCTGAGGATATGGCACAAATCATCGGCCGTCAGGGAGCAATGGCAAAAGCTCTTCGCACTATTCTCCGTGTTGTTGGAGCTAAGAATAAAGCTCGAGTAAACTTGAAGATTGAAGAACCAGAAGGTTCTTCTAGAAACACCAAACCAGCTGAGAAAACAACTGATGAAGTGGCTGATCAAGTTGCCGACGAAGTGGTGAAAGATCTCGATCTTTAACTGTCTTTGTTGAAAAAGTATGTAAACCGCGGTATCATTGGGATACTGCGGTTTTTTTTATAAAATTCTTTATGCGTTTTGATA
>CAZYGB010000026.1:0-6606 GCA_964647525.1 uncultured Candidatus Saccharibacteria bacterium
TTTGAAGCGGGAATTAAATGCGCTGAATTCATGGATGAGACAATAGGAAAGATTGTTGCTCTGGCCAAAGAATATAATTACACCTTAATAATCACCGCTGACCATGGCAATCTAGAAAGAATGATGGATCCTCTTACGGGAGAAGTAGAAACAAGTCATAATATTAGTCTTGTTCCTTTTTATCTTATCGATCCCTCCTATTATTCATCTCTTATCCGTTCGGAGACAGAAATAAGAGACGAAGAAAAACGAGCCAAGGGAATGCTGGCTGATATCACTCCTACTATTCTTGAACTTTTTCAAATTCCCGTTCCTTTCGATATGGTCGGACAGAGTCTTCTTCCTTTTCTCTAACCTTTGACTTTCACCCTTTTTTGCTATATACTGATTTAACTTAATGACACGTTTGATAAAAAGAATCTTTTGGGGAATCGTTTTGAATGGTATCGCTCTTGTATTCTGCCAGAAACTCTTCAATTATGTCTGGCATGATTTTTACCTCCAGGGACCATTACCCCAACTTATTATATTTGCTTTTATTCTAACTCTACTTAATCTTCTGATAAAACCCGTTCTTCATTTTGTATTCTTCCCTCTTATTTTGATCACCTTAGGAATATTTAATATAGTACTGAACTTAATCATCCTTAAGGCAGCTACTTTAATCTCTCCTGTTCTTGTTATTAATTCCACTCTTACTTGGTTAAGCGCTTCTATTATTATCAGTATGTTTAACGCTCCTTTGCGTCGTATCAGGTAAGATAATTATCTAAAAACATGAGCCAGCAACTTCTTAGTATACTACAGATTATTATTGGCATAGCCATTATTGTCCTTGTTCTCCTTCAGCAAAAAGGAGGAGGCATGGGTGCAGTGGGAGGAATGCTCCCCCAATTTTATGGCACTAGGCGGGGAATAGAAAAAACTATTTATTGGTTTACCGTTATTCTGGGAGTTATTTTTATCGCCCTGGCAATAATCACTTTTTTGATTTAGAATTTATTTCTTTTAATGCAGAGTTTCTTGATTAAGTTTAAAAAGACATGTTTTCAACTTTCTCTCCAAAAGAAGGTTGTTGCTGTTATTTCTTTTTCCCTATTGTTAATAGGGCTTGTTTTACTCCTGAGAAATTTCTATTGGAAAATTACTGCTGTTCAACCAGAAGAGGGAGGAATACTTCAATTTGGACTTATTGGCCATCCTCTCTATATCAATCCTGTACTTTCTTCCAATAACGACTGTGACCAGGACATCAGCGAATTGATTTATGATGGTCTTTACGCAATAGATGGAAAAGGTAATCTTATCCCCCGATTAGCGGAAAAGACAGAAGTAAGTCCTGATAGAAAAACCTATACCGTCTTTTTAAAGGATGATATTCTCTGGCATGACGGAGTAAAATTCAGTGCCGATGATGTTGTTTATACCGTTGAGACAATTCAAGATCCAGCAATAAATAGTCCTTTTCGCCTAAAATGGAGTGGGGTCACAGTAGAAAAGATTGGTTCAGGAATTATACGTTTTCATCTATCCAATTCTTATGAGCCCTTCCTTCAAAATCTGACATTTAAAATTATTCCCAAGCATATTTGGCAAGATATTCTCACCAATAACTTTCCCACTACCGAATATAACTTAAAGCCTATTGGGACAGGGCCTTACCTGTTTGATAATTTTGAGAAAACCAACGAAGGATATATTATCCGTTATTCTCTGGTGGGTAATAAAAATTATTTCCAAGGAGTACCAAAAATAGATCGTCTCATTTTTCACTTCTTTAATAGTTATCCAGAAATGAAAGAAGCTTTCTTCCAAGGAAAAATAAATGGTTTTGCCCCCTTATTGTTAGAAGACGCTGATTTTTTTGCCAATAAAAGAAATTACCAAGTCCAGCAGTTAGAATTGCCTCGTTATTTTGCCGTATTCTTTAATCTCAACAAGAAAATTTTTATAAAAGAAGTACGAGAAGCTTTAGATCTGGCTATCTCCCGTCCTGATTTAATAGAAAATGTTCTAAACAATCAGGCTCTGGGTTTAACTGATCCTATTTCTCCTAATTTTTGGGCCAATATTGATGAAGATAACAACTACTCGCCTGATAAAGCAAGATCATTGCTGGCAAAAGAAACTACAGATTCTTCACCATTACATTTTACCCTTACTCTTCCTAATGACCCTCAGTTGGTAAAAGTGGCTTCTTTCCTTAAAAAATCATGGGAAGAAATAGATGTGGAAATAGAATTACAAATTCTCCCTCGTTCTGTCTTAGAAAAAGATATTATCCCCAACCGTTCTTATGACGCTCTTCTTTTTGGAGAAATGATTGGGCAGGATCCAGATCTATTTTCTTTCTGGCATTCTTCCCAAACAGCCAGCCCGGGATTGAATCTATCCGCCTACCGTAATAAAGAATTAGATAAATTAATAGAAGAAACCCGCCAAATATCAGATATAAAACAGAGAGAGAAGAATATTATTCAAATTCAAAAGATCCTTCAAGCAGACAAACCAGCTCTTTTCTTATACAATCCCTTTTTTCTTTCTGTCCTTCCTAAGCAAATTAAAGGTAACAATATCAGGATAGCCAATCTTCCCCAGGAACAATGGGAAGATATAAAAGATTGGTATCTTTATACCCAGCGTTATTTCCACTTCTAACAATCGGGCGAGTGGCGGAACAGGTAGACGCGCAAGGTTCAGAGCCTTGTATCGCAAGATGTGTGGGTTCGAGTCCCACCTCGCCCACTTTTATATTAAGCATTACTCCTAACATGTCTAATATATTCATTTTTAATTCAAAGTAAACAAAAAAATATGAAAGCAACTTATGCAAACAAAGATAAAACAACCTCTTCTTCTCTTCTCCGGATTATTCCTTTAGGAGGGCTAGAGGAAATTGGTCGTAATATGACCATATTCGAATATCAAGACCAGATTATTATTGTGGATATGGGTCTGCAATTTCCTAATGATCATACCCCTGGTATTGATTTTATTATTCCCAATATTGATTACCTTGTCCAAAATCCTAGGAAAAAGATTCTTGGTGTCTTTATTACCCATGCCCATTATGATCATATTGGAGCTATTCCCTATATCATTGATAAACTTCACTATCCTCCTCTTTATGCTGCCCCTCTTACCAAAGCTATCATCTTAAAAAGACAGGAGGAATTTTCTCATCTCCAGAAATTAGATATTAGAACTATTGACGGAAAGAATCCTGCTCCTATTAAATTGGGTCCTTTCCAAATAGACCATTTCCACCTGAATCATACTATTCCCGACACTGTTGGTTTAGCAATTAAAACTCCTGTGGGCCTCATTATGTATACTACCGACTTTAAATTTGATTTTCAGCCGGTAGGAGAAAAACCGGCTGATTTATCACGTATTGCCAAACTTGCTTCTGGAGGAGTGCAGCTTTTAATGTCAGATTCCACTGGAGCAGAAAGAGAGGGTCATTCTATTTCAGAAACTACCATTATGGAAAACCTGGATAATTTATTCTCAAAATTAAAGGGAAGAATTATCCTGACTACTTTCTCCTCTCTTATCAGTCGTCTTCAACAAGCTGTCTGGTTAGCAGAAAAATATAATCGGAAAGTTATTATTGAGGGACGGTCCATGAAAACAAATATTGCTATAGCTCAACACCTGGGATATATCCAAGTTAAACAACATACTATTATTAATTGGAAGGAAGCAAAAAGGCTTTCGCCTTCCCAGATAGTCATTTTATGTACCGGGGCTCAGGGAGAAGAAGAAGCAGTTCTCATGCGGGTAGTGAGCCGGGCTCATCAGCATCTCCGAATTGAACAAGGAGATTCAGTTATTCTTTCTTCCTCTACCGTTCCGGGAAATGAATTGGCAGTACAGGGACTAAAAGATATTTTAAGTAAACAGGGAGCAGATGTTTATCACTATCACATGCTTGATATCCACGCCTCTGGTCATGCCTATCAGGAAGACCTTAAATTAATGTTTAGCTTAATAAAACCCCGCTGCTTTATGCCTATTCATGGAAACTATTCCATGTTGAAAGCTCACGCTGGTATAGCTAAAGATCTGGGTGTAAACCCCTTGAATATCGTAATTGCCGCCAATGGCCAGATTGTTGAACTTAGCAACAACAGAATCGAGGCTACCAAGAAATTTGTTCCTGCTAACTATATAATGGTAGATGGTTTAGGGGTAGGCGATATTGGAGAAGTAGTACTGCGAGACAGGCAAACTTTAGCTAAGGACGGAATATTTGTGATTATCGCCAATATTGATAGAAAAACAGGGTTACTTCGTAATGATCCTGAAATTATTTCCCGAGGATTTGTATATATGAAAGAATCTAAAAAATTAATTGAAGAGGTCAAGAAATTGATCCACGAAACTGTTTCCCACTCCACAAAACAACAAAGCTTTAATGAGTTATATGTCAGAAACAACCTGCGGGAAGAAGTAGGATTACTTCTTTTCAAGAAAACCCAACGCCGGCCAATGATCCTTCCTGTTATTATCAAATCCTAAAAAGAATAGAATAACACAAGATACGGATTTTATTGCTTGATTCCAAACAGGTGAAGAGTGTTTTGAAATGTAGCTTCCTCTACCTTTTGCAGAGGGAGCTTTTTTATCTGAGCAATCTTTCGTGCTACTTCTTTTACAAAAATTGGTTCATTACGCTGCCCCCGGTGAGGAATAGGCGCTGCATAGGGAGCATCTGTTTCTATCAATATTCTTTCCAGGGGTACTTTTTCAATGACATTATCCATCTGAGAAGAATAGGTAATCACCCCTGAAAAACCAAGGTAAAATCCTTTTCGAAGAATTATTTCCGCCTGATTCCATGAGCCCAGAAAGAAATGAAAAACACCTGGTCTAGAAGCTAAAGGAAATTGCTCTAACATTTCCAAAGCTTCCTCATAAACATTACGAATATGAAGAATGAGGGGGAAATGAAATGTTTGAGCAGCTTTAATCTGTTGACTAAATACTTCTCTCTGTTGCTTTTTATACCGTTCTTGTTGATCAAGAGAAAAAGATTTCAAGTAGCTATAATCCAAACCACATTCTCCTATTGCTACTACCTTTGGTTGCCTTAAAAGTTCCTCCCATTTTTGATCAAAAACCTCAGCTGGTAGAACTACCTCTGAAGAATTGATTAATGAGATTTCTTCCTTATCCTTTGCTAAAGGAATAGTGTGACTGGGATGAATCCCCACACTGGCCCAACAATTATTCTGATCTTGAGCAATTTCCACTGCTTTCTGAGAAGTTTCCCAGCAAGTACCAACATTAATAACAAAGAACCCTTGGGTAAGGGTTCTTTTAAGTACTACCTCCCGATCTTTATCAAAGGCAGCTAAATTTAAATGAGAGTGAGAATCAAAAAACATTTCAATGTTTTCATTATTTTCCAAAGCGTCGTCGTCTTTTTCGAAATTCCTCCAAAGCTAGGTCAAATTGTTTCTTGTCAAAATCAGGCCAACATACTTTGGGAAAATAAAGTTCCGCATATGTTGTTTGCAGAGGAAGAAAATTGGACAAGCGTTGTTCTCCAGAAGTACGAATAACAAAATCGACATCGGGCAGTCCTTTAGTGTCTAAATTATCTAAAAGCAATTTTTCAGTAATTTTCTCTGGGGGTATCTTTTTTCTCACGATTTTTTGCACAGCTCGAACCACTTCATCTCTTCCTCCGTAACTCATGGCAATATTAAGAACCATTTTTTTATTGTTCTTAGTCGATTGCTCAGCTCTCCTAATTTCTTTGCGGAGGTTTAATGGTAAATCTTGAATATTGCCAATTTGTTGAAAACGAATTCCCTTTTTAGCAAGTTGGGGGGCATATTTGTTCGCAAAAGAGGTAAAAAGTTTCATTAAATAATCAACCTCCTTCGGGGCACGTTTCCAATTCTCTGTAGAAAACCCATAAAGAGTTAACGCAGGAATATTTTTCTTTAAGGCATAATTAATGATATTTACCACCTGTTTAGTACCCCGATAATGTCCAGAGAAAGCAGGAAGATTTTTCTTGCGCGCCCAGCGGCGATTTCCATCTATTAATATGCCAATATGTTGAGGAATAGAACTATTAAACTGTTGTTTCTTTTTTTCTTTCATAAATTGGGAGTTATGGAATTATTTTCGGAATCCTGTCCCAATAGGAACAATTCTTCCAATAATAACATTTTCTTTTAAGCCCCGGAGATGATCAATTTTCCCTTCAATGGCAGCTTCAATAAGCACCCGAGAGGTTTGCTGAAAAGAAGCAGCGGAAAGAAAACTCTCACAGCTAAGGGCTACATTTTTAATGCCCATTACGATCTGCGCTGCTTTGGGAGGATTCTTCTTCGCTTCTTTCATCCTTGCTTTTTCTTGCAAGAATTTTTTCTTTTCCACTATTTCACCCTTAATAAAATCTGTATCCCCGGACTCAGTAATTATTAACCGGGAAAACATCTGGCGAATTATAATTTCAAAATGTTTATCATGAATTTTTTCTCCGGCAACATTGTACACTTTTTTCACTTCACTAAGGATATATTGTTGACAGGTCTTCTCTCCTGCTATCTTAAGCAACTTTTTTAAATCTAAACTACCCTCACA
>CAZYGB010000027.1:0-6534 GCA_964647525.1 uncultured Candidatus Saccharibacteria bacterium
GGACTTTTTCGGGTAGAAATTGACGAAAAGGAAGAAGTTCTGGCGCACTTATCCGGTAAACTCCGGAGATACCATATTAAGGTTTTATCTGGAGATAAGGTGGTAATGGAGTTTTCTCCCTACGACTTGACAAAAGGAAGAATTGTTTATCGTCTATAAAAAAATTAATCAATTTTGTTTCATTAAGAGGAATTATTCGCAACTAAATGTTGCGATGTTTATTGCCTCAGTCCTTTATTATGAAAGTTCAAGCATCAGTAAAAAAAATATGCAAAGACTGCAAGATAGTTCGACGCAAGCGCCGGCTTTATGTTATTTGTAAAAACCCTAGGCATAAACAACGCCAGGGCTAATAGTTTTTTAATTTTTAATCTTATTTTGTTTTTAAATGACTCGTTTAATAGGTATTAATATTCCTGATAAGAAAAACATTAGTATTGCCCTAACCTATATTTATGGTATTGGTCCTACTCAAGCAAAACGAATTTTGCTTCTGGCTAAGATTGATTTTCAGAAGAAGACCAAGGATCTAACCACTACTGAACTTAATGATATCAAGAAAATAATTGAGGGGAACAAGATTAATGTGGAGGGTGATCTCCGCCGGTCCGTAAGAGCGGATATTAAGCGCTTGATTGAAATTGATAGTTATCGGGGGGTAAGGCATGTTAAGAAATTACCAGCCAGAGGGCAAAGAACAAAAACAAATGCCCGAACAGTACGGGGACGTGCCAAACAAACGGTGGGTTCTGGGAAAAGAAAGGCCTCCAGCCCCACTTAATAAAGTGTTTAATTAATTTTGATTTTTTTTGTAAGTTATGGGAAAAAAAAGGGTAGTTACAAAAGCAGGAACTGATGCTTCCAAACTGCATGATCAGGTTAGCAAAGCCGGAGACAAAGGCGTGCGGGGAAAGCATTTAGAAACAGGAAGAATTTACATAACTGTTTCTTATAACAATACAGTGATGACGGTGACTGATCTTTCTGGTAATGTTGTGGCCTGGACTTCTGCCGGAACGCTTGGTTTTAAAGGACCGAAAAAGTCAACTCCTTTTGCTGCTTCTAAGGTGGCAGAAGCCTTGATGCAAAAAGTAGCAAAGACCGGATTGAAAACAGTAGAAATATACATCAAAGGTATTGGGGGAGGCAGAGAATCTGGAATTCGTACTTTAGCGGCCAAGGGATTAGAAATAGTTTTAATAAAAGACGTTACCCCCGTTCCCCACAACGGTCCTCGTCCTCCTAAACCGAGAAGAATTTAATACAACTGGAATATTTATTAAAAGTTTAAAATTAATAATTAGTATTTGTGCTAGAAGCTAAATGTAAAAAATGTAAAGAGGCAAGAGAAAAACTCTTTTTAAAAGGAGAGAAGTGTTTTAGCGCAAAATGTCCTTTGGTAAAAAGTGCTTACGCCACTAAGAAAACACGCCAAGGACAGAGAAGAAGGAGCAAGATTACAACTTACGGAAGGCAGTTACGTGAAAAACAGAAAGTAAAAAGAGTTTACGGAATGAGAGAACAACAGTTCCGACATTGCTTGGAATTAGCTTCCAGCCAAAAGGGCTCTCTTCCGGAAATGTTAGCCCAATCATTAGAAAGTCGTTTTGATAGTGTTATTTTTCGCTTGGGATTTGCCCCCTCTCGTAGTATGGCCCGTCAGTTAGCCAGCCATGGTCATTTTTTGCTAAATGGGAGAAGACATAATATTGCCTCTGCTATCTTGAAAAAAGGTGATAAGATCACCATTCGCCCCCAGAGCTTGAAAGAAGTTCCTTTTAAGGATCTGGGAAAGAAATTAAAAGATTACCAGTGTCCTTCTTATCTCAAGCTGGATTTGAAGAATGGGGAAGGAACAGTTTTGAAAAAACCAGATTTAGAGACCTTACAACTACCGTTTAATTTTGTATCTATCGTGGAGTTTTATAGCCGGTAGTAATTAAATTAATTTTTTAATATAACAATTAGAAAATATGTTTCATCAACCATCATCTTTAAAAACTATTAAACACGACAAGACATCAGGTCAGTTTGAAATAGATAATCTCTATCCTGGATATGGGATTACTGTAGGCAATGCTTTACGACGGATACTTCTATCCTCAATTGAAGGATCGGCAGTAACTTCTTTTCAAATTAAAGGCGTCAACCAGGAATTTTCTACCATTCCTTTTGTTTTGGAAAATACCCTTGATATCATGCTTAACCTAAAACAGTTGAAGGTAAAAATATATGGCAATGAGCCTCAAGTGTTGAAAATGATAAAGAAGGGGGAGGGAGTCATTAAAGCCAAAGATTTTCAGCCCAACAGCGCCGTAGAAATCATGAATCCTGATTTGGTTATTGTCACTATCACTGATAAAAAGGGTTCCTTGGATATGGAGGCAACAATAGAAAAAGGATTGGGATATGTTCAGGTAGAAGAAAGAAAGAAAGAAAAATTGCCCATTGGGACCATTGCTGTTGATGCTATTTTTACTCCGGTAGAAAAAGTTAATTTGGAGGTGGAAAATATGCGGGTAGGGGACCGAACAGATTTTAATAAACTGATTGTTTCCATTAAAACAGATGGCTCCATCTCTCCCAAAGAAGCCATCGCTCAGGCGGCATCTATTCTTGAGGACCATTTTCATTTTATTAAATTAGAGGCTTCGTCTATCTCTAAAGAAAAATTAGAAATGCCCTCAGAGGAAAAAGGAAAAAAGACAAGAAAAGAACCGAAAGAAATTTCTGTTCAGAACTTGGAACTGAGCAAACGCACTAAAAATGCCTTGGAAGCCAACAATATCAAGTCTTTAGCGGGACTATTGCGTTATCGAAAGGAGAATCTTGCCAAACTTGATGGGCTAGGGGAGAAGTCCCTGAAAGAAATACAGGAAGTTTTAAAAATTTTGAAGTATACCCTTGAATAATTTTTATGAATCATCTTAAGTCAGGAAAAAAATTTCATCGAAAAAGAGATGCTCGCCGGGCATTAATCAGGAACCTGATGGCTGATTTGGTATTGCGAAGCAGAATTAGAACCAGTCTAGCAAAAGCCAAAGAGGTAAGAAGCAGCTTGGAAAAGTTGATCACAATAGCAAAGAAACAAAATATTTCTGCCCTGCGTCGGTTAAAAGCTGATTTGCCAGAGAAAGCAGCCAATAAGGTCTATTATGAATTAGCCTTGCTGTACAAGAATCGTCCTGGCGGTTACTTACGAATTATTAAAACCGGAGAAAGAAAAATAAAAGATGGATCGTCATTAGCTATTTTAGAATTAATTAAAGAAGAAACAGCTGAGAAATAATATATATCATGGAGAAGAAAGATATTAAAAATGCGGTCAAACTAGATGCCCAGGGAAAATCATTAGGAAGATTAGCTTCCCGGATAGCTTTTTTATTACAAGATAAACATCTCCCTCAGTATGCTCCCAATAAAGAAGGGGAAACTTTCGTAGAGGTGGAGAATTTAGATAAGATTAAGTTTGCCTTGCCCAAACTACGCACAAAAATCTATTATCACCATACCCGCTATATGGGGCACATGCAGAAAGTTCCTTTGCCAGAAGCTTGGGCCAAAAGTCCTACCCGGGTTTTACAGAAAGCGGTGCGGGGAATGTTACCCAAAAACAAGTTGAGAAAACTGAGAATGAAAAGATTAATTGTTAAATAAAGATAATATGATTAAGGCAGAACCAAAAAAGAAAAAAAGCATCAAAACAAAAAAACCGACTGCTAAAAAACCGGTAAAGGAAAGCAAGAAAAAATATATAGAAGCAGTGGGGAGGAGAAAAGAAGCTGTAGCTCGAGTACGGATTTTTAAAGATGACGCCGGGAGTAAAATCAACGAGAAAAAACTAGAAGAATATTTTCCTTCTCTCCGGTATCAGAGGACAGTTCTGGCGCCATTAGTCCTGATTGGTTGTTTAGATAAGTTTTTCGTTTCAGTTAAGGTGAAGGGGGGAGGGATGACTGGTCAGGCGGAAGCCATTCGTTTGGGCGTGAGCCGTTGTTTAGTGAAAAATAGACTGGAAGACAGGGCGGTCTTGAAAAAGGCTGGATTTTTAACCAGGGATGACAGAGTGGTAGAGCGTAAGAAATATGGACGTAAAAAAGCCCGTAAATTAGCCCAATGGTCTAAAAGATAAAAGAGACCCCTCATATGAGGGGTCTTTTAAAAACAATCAGAGAGATATTTTTATGATGCCGGATGAGGAGAGATAGAAGACATAGTTGACAGAAGGATCGTAATAGTAAATGCGATTTTTAACTTTGTTGACTAGGGGCCATGTTCCCTGAGAAATTAGGTTATATATATTAAGCCCCTCATTATTAAGAAGAATATATTCATCGTTAAGGAACCAAAGAGGCATCGTGTCGGAATGCAATTTCTTTTCTGTTTTCACCATCTGACTGCGGGAGAAAACAGTAATATTGCTTTCTCCCCAAAAAAGAATATTTTCTCCTGAAGGCGAGAAATTAACATCTTTAACATTATTGATTTGCAGCTGGGGAAGATTTTGTCCACTTTTTAACAGGTAAGCTTGCTGAAGGTCATTGATAACGATGAACACTTCTTCTCCCGCTAATTTTTTTATTTTAATTTTTTCCAAATCATTGTTTAAAAAACTAAAGACAAAAATATTTTCCGTTTGGAAAGAAGACAGGGAAATGGTAGCCAGGGTACCGTTAGAGGTTACAACATAAAGTTTATTGTCAGCTGCCAGAAAGGGTGAAGTCTGGCCTTGGTAAATCTCATCTATTGCATCGTTAAGAAAATCAAAGAGCAGAATATTATTTTCGGTACGGATAATTATTTTGTTTTCATCCTGGGGAAGAAAAGTTGTTTGCTTAATGGTTTCTTTTTTAACTAACGGTGATAGGGGATAAGGAGTATGCACCAGGCTGGGAGGAAGAAAAACTATCTGCCAGTCATTGTCTTTGAATTCTGCCAAAGCTTTTTTAAAAGAAGGGGAAACAGAAATCTTCTGGGGAAGGGTATTGCTTTCCCAGAAACATTCTTCTTGGTTGTCTTGTCTTCGGTACAAACACCAATCATATTTTGATGATTCGGTGATGTATAGCAAGCGGTTAAAATCAGAAGAGGGATAAAATTGTTCTACCTTACCGGAAATTAATGTTTCCTGGATCCATTGATGAGGGAATAAATAGACCGGAGGGATTTCCTTGACTTCTTGGGGGGCCATATCAATATCACTTTCCCAGAGGGAGTATTCAGGTGCAGAAAGCTCCAAATGATAAACATTGGGATCAAGGGGGATACTGAGAATTCCGTCTGGAGACCGGTAAGTCTGCTTGTTATTGATTTTTAATTCAGCCTGAGGGGGATAGTATCTTATCTTTAATATTCCCCGGGAGGGTTCTTTAACCTGTTGGTATAGGCGGAATAAAAAGCATCCTCCTCCGGCAACGATTAGAAATATTAATGACCACAATATGATTGTTAATATCTTTTTTCTCATGTTCTTTTATATATTGTAGCCTAGTATTAAGATAGTTGCAAAGGTCTTGGTTTGTTAAATTGGGCAGGATATTGTAGAATATATAAAGAAAAAGAAAAATGAGACAATCTCAGAAAACTAATCATTTTTTATGGTCCCTGACATTTGTTATTCTTTTGGTGGGGTTAGTGATATTAATAAGCGCTTCTTCGGTTGTAGGGGAACAGACATATGGCGATGTCTTCTATTTTGTTAAGAGGCAACTTTTTCAGGGGGTTTTTCTTGGCCTTTTGCTGGCTTGGTTAATGTCTAAGATCGATTACCATAAATTGAAAAAAGGAGCTTTAATCTTACTGGGGTTAAATGTTCTGTTTGTTCTTCTTGGTTTTATTCCCGCTCTTCAGTTGCCTGGTGCTACTTCTCAGCGCTGGCTGAAAATAGGGGCTCTTAGTGTGCAACCGTCTGAATTCTTAAAACTGACCTTTATTATATTCCTTAGTGCCTTGCTGACTAAATTTTCCCTTCTGGAAAGAAAAAGAATATGGGGAAAACCATTTATTTTTTATGTTCTTTCTTTAGGATTAATTGCTTTTATTTTAATAGAACAGCCCTCTACCGGTACTCTTATTGTTCTGGGCTTGGCGAGTTTATTGGTCTATTTTATTTCTGGAATGAGCGGAAGACAGATATTAGTCGTTGCTTTAGTGGGAGTAATGGGATTCTCTTTATTAATGGCTCAGGGTGGTTATCGAAAAGAAAGAATTAAATCTTTTCTTGCTGCTCAAGATGATCCTATGGGAAAAGGATATCAAATTTCTCAATCCTTAATCGGTATTGGTTCAGGGGGATTGTGGGGAATAGGTTTTGGGCGTTCTGTCCAGAAGTTTAATTATTTACCCCAAAGCCACAGTGATGCCATATTTTCTATTATTGCTGAAGAATTAGGATTTATTGGCGCTGGATGTATAATTATATTATATATTCTCTTCTTAAGTGTCGGTGTAAAAATTGCCCGGGGCAGTCCTGATAGTTTTGGAAAATTCCTGGCAGTAGGATTGACAGCTAATATTATCATTCAAGCGCTTATT
>CAZYGB010000028.1:0-6464 GCA_964647525.1 uncultured Candidatus Saccharibacteria bacterium
GGACTACTCCTTCAGCTATATAGGGCTGGACTAATTTTCCTTTATTGGCAATGGTAGCAAAAGCACGCAGTAATTCCATCGGTGTTATTGCTATTCCTACTCCAAAAGAAGCCGTAGCAAAATAGGTAGGATTGGCTTTAGGATATTCCATATTAGATAAATCCCCGCTGACTTCCCTGGGTAGGTCTATTCCCGTTGTTCTATCAAGACCAAAACTCTTAAAGTATTGACGTAATTGACTCCCTCCCACTTGCTGAGAAACAAATATTGCTCCCGTATTAATAGACATTTCTAAAACCTTATTCATGTTCACCTTACCAAAAACCTCGTTCTCGTAATTAACTAATTTATAGCCGCCAACATTAAAATATCCTTTATCCACATAGGTAGTTTCCGGTGTCACGGCATGCAAGTCAAGACCGGTCGCCATTGTCATTGGTTTCATCACTGAACCTGGTTCGTAACGGCCTTCTATAGTATCATTCTGAAAAACGAAGTAATCTTTTTCCTGAGAAAACTTATTTAAATCAAAGGTAGGATAATTAGCCAAAGCTAGAACCTTGCCATCACGCGGATCCAAAACAATAATTGATCCCTTGGTCGCCTCTCTTCCTACCACTAACTTTTCCAAAGCCTCTTCACTGGCAAACTGAATATTTTTATCTATTGTAGTAATCAGAGAAGCTCCATCTACTACCTCGTCTTCCTGGGAAAAACCGGAACGAATAAGACGACCCAGGGCATCTCTCATTCCTTGAAACATTCCTCTCTTACCTGATAAAACATCGTTATAATAAGCCTCTAAACCGTAACGTCCTTGGACTGTATCGTCTTCTCCTCCTGAGATAAATCCAATTACGTGGGAACCTAGAGAACCAAATGGATAATAACGGTAAAATGATTCCCCGATATAAATACCCTTGATGTTTAAATCTTTTATTTTTTGAATTAATATTTTGTCATCAGTTTTATCAAGAAGGGGTTCGTAGGGATCATTCGGTTTATTTAAACGGAGAAAAATTTCTTCAGCGGAGGAAGGCAGTAAGGGGGCTAATATTTGACTTGTTTCTTCCGGATTTTCCACTTCTTTAGGAATGGCATAGATAGAAGCATATTGTTTATTAATAGCAACAGGAATTGATTTCCCGTCTTTATCCTGAAAATAAATTAACCCTCGTTTGGGGGTTAATACTCTAGTGGTATTATGGAGAGCTTCCGCTTTATTCAGAAAAGAAGAATGATGTACTACTTGAAGAGAAAAAAGACGAAAAGTAATTATTAAAAAAAAACAGATAAAAACAAAGTTCGTTAACCAAAGTCTCCCTTGAGAACTTTTTTTATCAGCCTGATGGGAAAAGGTTCTTCTCTTTCTTCTTCTTCTTCGAAACATATTTTTAAAGGTTCCTCTGAATAGCTTGAGCTAAATTACTATTCTCTAGGCTAAGATAATCTATTTTATCCGCTTTAACTAAATTATTAGCATAGGCCCATTCCTCTATCTCTTTATTAGAGATAATACCAGAAGCTTCTTCCCTTAAAAGATTATTGTTTTGTTCTGATTTATTAATTTCTGTCTTAAGCTGATAGATTTTATAATCAACGGAGATATTGCTGCCAAATATCATGAGCCAATAACAAGATAATGCTATCAATAATCCTACTGGAAAAATAAGTGCTTTTACCCGCCCCCATTGATTTTCCAAAAGAAAGAAATTACGTTTCCAGCTTGTCCTCTTATGCCAAGTTCTATTCCGAAACGAAGTCGGTCTAATACGACAATGACTGTTATTATAGTTATAGATTGTGGTCATGGATAAGTAATTTTTAATTTTTAGTTTACTTGGGCAGCTCTTAACTTGGCTGACCGGGAACGACGATTCTTCTCGACTTCCTCAGATGAAGGTAGAATCGGTCTTTTAGTAAGAATCTTCAAATGTTGCAATTGAGCCTCCTTCTTAAAGAAATGTTTAACTATTCTATCTTCTAGAGAGTGAAAGGAAATTACCACGATCTTTCCCCCGGGAGCCAGTATGGATAATGATTGTTCTAATCCCTTTTCCAGATTTTCTAATTCTTTGTTTACTGCAATGCGTAATGCCTGAAATGTTCTGGTAGCAAAATGAATACGATGATGTTCATAATCTGCCGGAAGAACTTCTCTTAATATTTCTACCAGTTGATAGGTCGTAATAATTCTTTCTTTTTTCCTTTTTTCTCTAATAGCACGGGCAATTCGTTTACTGTATCTTTCTTCTCCCAACTCAGTAAGAATTCGAGCTATTTCCTCCTGGGGCCAGCTATTAATAATTTCAGCTGCCGTGAGTGTATCCTGAGAAGAAAAACGCATGTCCAAAGGTTCGTCTTCCCGAAAAGAAAATCCCTTGCCTGATTCATCTAGATGGAAAGAACATACTCCTAAGTCAAACAAGATTCCCTGAATCGATCCAAACTTATTCTCTTTAACAATCCTGGCTAGATTAGTGTATGAATCATTTACTAATATCAACCTCTTCAAAACTTGGGCATTAATATCGGTACTATCCTTTACTTTTTCTTTGATTCTTTGAAACAGTACCTGATCTTTTTCTATTCCCAATACTCTCCCTTGGGGAGCTGTTCTTTCCAGGATGGCTAGACTATGTACTCCTTCTCCTAGGGTGGCATCAACGAAATTATCATTTACTCGCGGATCTAGATATTGAAGAACTTCTTTTAAAAGAACTGGTAAGTGCATCCGATTTATATTCCCAAATCACTAATCTTTTCAGCAATATCACTAGATTTCTTCTCGGTATGAGCTTTATACTTTTCCCACTCTTCCTTATCCCATACCTCTAATCGATCATAAATTCCTGCTAATACTATTCTTTTCTTCAAAAGAGCATAATGGCGTAAATAGTCAGGAATAAGAATTCTCCCCTGGCTATCTAGCCTTACCATCATTGCCCCGGCTAACATTAAACGAGCAAAAGCACGAGAGTTAGATTGCCCTAAAGGAAGACTTTTAATTTTTTCCGCTATTTTTTTCCAATCTTTTTCGAGAAATAGAAAAAGACAATTATCTAATCCCCGTGTTAAAACTGCCCCTCGTAAAAATGATTTTCTTAAAAGACGGGGGATAGAAATTCTCCCTTTGGGATCAATTGTATAATTGTATTCTCCAATAAACATATCCACAAAAATGGTTAGTTATCCCCACATTTATCCACTTCACTCCACTTCATTCCATTATAGTCCCATTTAAGGGATGCGGTCAAGCAAATAAAGGGTTCCAAAATTACTTTTTTCCATTCCTCTTATATAGCTTATTTAAAGCCAAAAACTAGAAAGAGCCCTTTTGGACCCCAAAGTTATCCTCTTTTTATCCACTCACCCCTAAAACAAAAAAATATTTACAATAATGTGGGCAATATTGGATTTGAACCAATGACCTCTTCGATGTGAACGAAGCGCTCTACCTCTGAGCTAATTGCCCTGCTTAATATTCTAATTATATCTAATTTTCTGTAAAAAGAAAATTCCTGCTAAACAGGAATTTCCTTAATTTCTACAAAGCAAATCTGTATCTCTGCTTCTACTTGATCTCTACAGTAGCTCCAGCTTCTTCTAATTTTTTCTTTAACTCTTCTGCTTCAGCAACAGCAATATTCTCTTTTACTGGCTTAGGAACTCCGTCAACCATATCTTTTGCTTCTTTCAGTCCTAAACCTAATATTTCTTTGATTGCTTTAATCACCTGAACTTTAGCTTGGCCACCATCTTTAAGAATAACAGACACTGTAGATTTTCCTTCTGCTTCTTCCCCTGCTCCTCCAGCTGCAACGGCACCAGCGACTACTTGAGGGGTAGCAGAAACACCAAATTTATCTTCCAGGGCTTTTACTAAATCAACCAATTCTAAAACAGATAACTTCTCTATCTCTTCAATAATTGATTTTAGTTTAGAAGAAACTTTTACCTCTTTTGTTTCTTTTTCTTCTTTCTTCTCTCCCTGTTTAGTCTCTTTTTTTTCTTCTGTCATAATAATAAATATTAAATTATTGTTTTGACTCTCTAATTTGTCCCAGGGCAACAACTAACTTTTGCATATTGCCATTAAGAACATATGCCAATTGCTGCAAAGGAGAAACAAGAGAACCAACTAGTCGACCTAAAAGAACATCTCGGGAAGGTATTTGCGCTAATTGCACTACTTCTTCCTTAGAGATTAACTTTCCATTTATAATCCCTCCTAAAATTTGAAGTTTTTCATTTTTTTTAGAAAATTTCCAGATTACATTCGCTATCCCTAAAGGATCAGTAAAGGCAAAGTTAAGCATTAAAGATCCAGGAAATTGTTTTCTCAAATCAACCGGCTGACCAAAATGAGTAAAGGCAACATCAATCAAGGTTTTCTTAGCTATCTTTGCTTCTCCTTCTTGCTCTTTTAATTGAGAACGCAATTGATTCATTGCTGGAACAGACAAGCCAGAAAAATTAGCAAAGTAAATAGCTTGGGATCGCTTAATTTTATCCAGTAGGTTATTAATAATTAATTTCTTTTTCTTTTGATCAATCATGATATTAAAAAATCTGCGGTTTCCCACAGACAAAAGATAAGAATATTCTTTTTCCTATCCAGGATATTAAGCCAATGCACCTGAAGTCTGGGGAATAAATACACCATTAGTATACACGACCCACATTAATTGTCAATAAAAACCCTCTCTATTGAGCCAGTGGCCGGATTCGAACCGACGACCTTTGCTTTACGAAAGCACTGCTCTACCAACTGAGCTACACTGGCCAAAAAGAGCGGGAGACGGGACTCGAACCCGCGATCTCTTCCTTGGGAAGGAAGCATTCTACCACTGAACTACTCCCGCAAGAAAAACTAAATTTTCCTTATTAGCTGTTTGAAATTGTACCAGATTTGCTTGATATTGGAAAGAGAAAAACGAACAGACTGTTGGGGAGAGGAGGTAGCGACAGAACTGGTTACTAAAGAAGGCGGCACTATTAAAATTACTTCTTCTCCTTCTTTTTTGAACCCTAGAGTAAGACGGGCTTCCCTTTCCAGATTCTCCTCAATTTTTCCTTCTTCCATTATCTGTTTCAATTCTCCTTGCTCTTCTATTAAATTAAACTTCTGTTTTTCTAGAATTGACAATTCTTCCTGTAAAATTCTATTTTTCTTCCAGCTATTTTTTAAACTAATAGCTAATAAAGCACTTAAGAGCAGACAGATAACAATGATTAATATTTTTTTCATTTTATTGATCAGAAAAAAGTTTAAGAAAAACATCAGAAGAGAGTTTTAAATTAGCTTGCTGCAGTAATTTCTTTTTTCCTTTTTTCTGCTTCTGCCATAATTTCATTTTACGACTACGGTCTCCTCCATACAAATGGGCAGTAACATCTTTACGCAAAGCAGGAATAGTTTCTCGGGCAATAATTCTTCCTCCGTTTTTCACTTGAATAGGTAGAGCATAACTCTGAGAAGGCACTAATTTTTTTAAATCTTGTGCTAATTGTCTAGCTTCTCTCTCTGCTCTCTCTTTCAAAACTAACCGAGCTAGACTGGGAAAATTTTTCCCTGTTAAGAATACTTCTAATTTTTCTATTTCTACCCGTTTGTACTCATCTATTCGGTAATTCATCGAAGCATAACCCTGAGAAACTGATTTCAATATATCATAAAAACTTTTAATTGTTTCATCTAGAGGTAAAGCACAATGCAAAAGCAATAAATCAGACATTGTTTCTGTATGAATATCTGTTCCCCTCATTTGATGAATTAATTGTAAAATCTGAGAAAGATACCGAGATGGTGTTACAATATCCACCTTGGCCCAAGGCTCCTCTACCTTTTTTATAGTCTCCGGAGAGGGCCAAGTATTGGGATTGGTGATAATTAACGCATTCTCCTGAGACGTTAACCAGACTCTATACGGTACTGTGGGGTCAGTGACAATCAAATCTAAATCATAATTATCTTGTAATCTTTCCTGGGTAATTTTTAGATGAAGTATCCCTAAAAACCCTAAACGGTATCCTCTTCCTAAAACTTCTGAGTTCTCTGGTGAAAATTGAAGAGCAGAATCAGTTAATTTTAACTTAACAAGAGCAGTACGAAATTTCTCAAAATCCTGACCAGTTCCAGATAAATAAAAACTAGCAAAGACCATTGGTTCTGGTTCCTGGTAACCTGGCAGGGGTTTTAGTGCTAAACCAGTTTCTGATTTTAAATCTTTATCAGCTAATTTAGTTATTGTATCCCCCACTCTTACTAATTGGGGATCTTTTAATCCGGTAGCTATCCATCCCATTTCTCCAGAAGTAAGCATTTCTTTTTCTTCTAAAGCAGGACAAAAATAGCCGAGACTGACAGCTTCCGCTACTATTTGATTGGTCATAAGAAAAATCTTCTCTCCCTTTTTAAGAGTTCCCTCCCTTATCCGTACATAAGCGATAACACCCTTATA
>CAZYGB010000029.1:0-6243 GCA_964647525.1 uncultured Candidatus Saccharibacteria bacterium
TTTAAAAAAGCGGGGTTGAGGAAGAGTATACTTTTCTCCTAAAGTGGAGAGGAGGAATTTTTTAGCTGCTTCTAAGGCTAGAGGAGAAATATTAAGAGAGTCTGTGCGCATATAGGTAATAAGACCAACTGGTCCCTGACCAAGATTTTTTCCTTCATATAAAATCTGAGCGAAACGCATTGTCTTTTTTACAGAAAAGTGCAATGTTTTCCAGGCGGTTTGTTGGAGAGTGCTGGTGGTAAAAGGGGGAGTAGGATGACGTTGTTCCTGGGTATTTTTGATTTCTTGAACAACAGAAGTAGAATTAATTAAATCTGTTTTTATTTCTTTAACCTCTTTTTCTGTTTTTAGACCAGGCTTAGGAAACGATTGCTTGTTTATCTTTATTAGCTGGCCCAGGAAATCTTCTTTCTGGGAAGAAGGTTTTTGGAAGGAAGCAGAGATAGTAAAATATTTTTCTGGCTTAAAAGCTACTATTTCTTTTTCTCTTTCTGCAATAAGCCTGAGAGCTGGTGATTGTACTCGTCCTGCTGATAAACCCCGGAACATTTTCTTCCAGAGAAAAGGTGATAGCTCATATCCTACTAGGCGGTCTAAAATACGCCGGGCTTGTTGAGCGTAAACTAGGTTCATTTTAATATCACGGGGGTGCTGGAGAGCTTCTTCAATAGCTGGTTTGGTGATTTCATGAAAAGCAATACGCTCCATTTTAGGAAGAGAAGTTTTCTTCTTGTCTTTTTTGGTAAGTTGAGTAATATGCCAAGCGATGGCTTCTCCTTCCCTGTCTTCATCAGAAGCCAGAATAATTTTATCAGCTTCCTTCATGGCCTTTTTAAGCTGATTTACTTTTTTTCTTGCTTTTACCGGAATGATGTATTCTGGAGTAAAATCATGTTCAACATCAATAGCGATCTTTGACTTGGGAAGATCCCGTACATGACCGTAAGAGGCAACAACTTGAAAATCTTTTCCCAGAAAATGGGAAATTGTTTTTGCCTTCGTTGGTGATTCTACAATGACTAATTTCATAATTTGATATATTCTCCTTTACCGATATTTCGGTTAATCCTTTTCTTTCTTTTTAAGAAAGGATAATTGTTTCTTAATAGGGAGACTAGGGGGAATATTTAATTCTTTCAAGATATCATTAATATTGATTACTAACTTTGCCCCTTCTTGAATTAATCTGTTAGTTCCCTGGGAATTGAGTTGAAAGACAGGGCCAGGGATGGCAAACACTTCTCTATTCTGCTCCAGGGCGAAATTAGCAGTAATGAGAGCACCACTTTTTATTGGAGCTTCAATTACTAAAGTGCCCCAGGAAAGACCACTAATGATTCTATTACGGCAGGGGAAATTAGAACGATGAGGAAGTGTTCCTAACGGATACTCACTTACTACGGCACCCATCTGAATAATTTGTTGAGCTAGTTTTTGATTAGAAGCAGGATAAATATTATCTAGACCGGAACCCAGAATAGCAATAGTTCTTCCTCCATTTTTTAAAGCAGTTTGGTGAGCTATGGTATCTACCCCCTCTGCTAAACCGCTGACGATAATAAAATTGTAACGCACTAACTCCTGCACTATCTTTTTGGCTACTGTTTTGCCATAATTACTTATCTTTCTCGTTCCCACTACTGCTAGAGGAATCATTTCAGGGAAAAAATTACCTTGATAATACAATCCCCGGGGCGGGACACTTATTTCTTTCAGAAGAAAAGGATATTCTTTTTCTGAAGGTAAAACAAACTTTATTTTGCTCTTTTCCAATTTTTCCCAGGCTTGCTGGGGGGATAGGGGAATATGCTGGAGGGAGGATATTTTTCTCCAGGCTTGAGCATAAGAAGGATAAGGCTTCAGAATAGCAGCTAACTGGAGGAAATTATCCTGGAAAGCTAAATTAAGTGCGTTCAGGTATATTTTTTCTTTTTGGTGAGGCATACTTCATTATTGATAATTTTTGTTTTTTTTGCAAGTATTGAATAAAATTGTTAATATATACAAGATACAGAATGCATGGTTTTAAGAAAAAATTAATACTCTTATTAGTCATTGGCTTGGGAATTGTTGTCACTTCCCTGGGTTTTCTTTATTATTTTCAACGTAATATTAATCAGAAAGTTGCTCTTATTTCTGCTTACAAAACTCAAGCAGAGGCTCGATCTACTATTTTAGATAGAATTCGAATTCTTGATCAAGAGAGTAAAGACTCCCAGCCTTATCTGGAAAAGCTTACAAAATCCTTGCCTTCAGAAACCGAAATGGTAAGTCTGGAAGGAACACTTAATGATTTAGCTAGGAAGAATAACATGAATTTGAGTTTTCGTTTTGGTCTGTCTAACCAAGGGCAAAATGGGGAACCGAACAGTTACGCTTTCAATTTGGTCTTAACAGGGAAGGAAAAAGATATTCTAAATTGGATAGATCAATTTCAAAGTTTGGCTTACAGTATTCGTCTGGAGCAGATAGAATTTATTCAGGTTAATCCTGGAGCAACGGGGAATAACACCGATTATACTGTGAAAATCTTAGGAAGAATATATTTACGTACTGATAATGTTGAAGATTCCAAAAAATAAAATTTCTAAAAAGAGCGTTTTGCTGCTTGGTTCCGGATTACTGGCCATAGGAATAGCTATTTTTTTAATTGTTCTTACCTTGACTTTCTTGGTTAGAAATATTAACGTGACCCTAAGTTCTTCACCTGCCAGTAGTTCAGAATCGCATTTTAATATTTCCGGAGCTAAGAAATTATTTCCTGCTCTTGATCAAACTTCTCCTCCGACAACAGAAATTCCTTCAACGACTACTTCTAGTACCGCCACATCTAGTGCACCTTAAATTTATGCGCGCGTAGCTCAGTGGTAGAGCGCGTCTCTGATAAAGACGAGGTCGCAAGTTCGATCCTTGCCGCGCGCACTTCTTTGGGCCTATAGTTTAGTGGTAGAATATCGCTTTTGCATAGCGAAGGTGGCAGTTCGATTCTGCCTAGGTCCACCAAAATAAGTATTTAAAAACCCGCAGATTAATAATGCGGGTTTTATATTTTCATTCTAGTTTTCCAAATCTAATTACTTTCCTAAGATCGTCTTTGTATTTTTCTAGTAAATCTTTTTTCCTTTTTTTGTATCTCTGTGTTTTGCTTGCCACTTTGGGAAAATCTTTTTCAAAGACAAGTCGGGAAAGTTTTTCCCATTCTTTGGAGAGTTTATCTAAGTAATTTCCTACTGCCTCTCCCATATTTTTTACAGTATCATCAGTACTCTTTACCCCGGGAAGACAGGAGATTTTGCGGAAATAATCAGGATTGTCCACAAGTAAACACGGCGAAAGGAGGTTGCTTGAGAAAGGTTGGAGTTTCTGCATCTCTTTGAAGAAGGGAAGTTGCAGTGCTTCTCTTAGGGACATATCTTTCATATTCCCTTGAGAGAGATGGATAAAAGCGCAGGGTTCAATTCCTCCATTAGCGGTGATATGAAAATACCTTCTTCCACCGGCAATACAACCACCTGTATAAGGTCCATCGTTCCAGAAATCTGCTACAAACAAAGATTTCTTGGATCTCAAGTAATGGATTATGTGGTAAGAGGACATCCGTTGCTCAGGCGTGAGCATCATTAATAAGTCAGGAGTATTACCAATAGGAATGTATTGGAAGTACCAGGCAATCTTTGCTCCTTTATCTATCATAAAGTCTACAAACTTATCACTCATTACCTCTCTCACGTTGAAGTGAGTTTGAGTGATAGAATAGCCAAAAGGAACTCCTAATTTCTTCATATTATCCATTGCTTGCATTACTTTGTCCCATGCACCCTTTCCTCTTCTTTCATCGGTTTTTTCTTCAAATCCTTCGATACTGAAACAGGGAATAACATTTCCCACTTCAGCAATTTGTTCCGAAAATGCTTTATTGAACCGAGAGCCGTTAGTGTACATCATAAATGCCATATCGTTGTTTTCCTTAAATACTTCTATTAAGTGAGGCCATAATGTTGGTTCTCCACCTGATACGACAATATAATATATACCTAATTTCCTTGCCTCTCCCATGATTCGATTAAAGAGTTCAATCTCCATCTCGGCTTTTCCGTAAGCACCTGCCCAACAGCCTTTACACTCATAATTACAAAGCTCCGTAGGGTCAATAAGGAGAAAAAAAGGAACATCAGTTCCTGTTCGTTTTGTTTCCTCTTTCTGCTTGGGAATACCTAGCCAAACAGCGTTGACAATAAAGTTCTCTAATATTTTTTTGGCAATATTAGGATCAGTATCCCGGAGAATATTTATTATTAATTGTCTTCCTGCACTGTCTCTTTCTGCTAAATTTTTTATCGCCTCCAACTGATTTTTGAATAGGGGAATAAAAGATAACCTGTTCACTAATTGGTATAGTTCATTGGCAACTTGAACTAAATTTTCTTCTGGATTCTCCTGAAGATAGGCAAGTTTCTTGTTTAACAAAGGGACCAGAAATTTTCTTGTTATGACTCGCTTTATAGCCATATCAATCACCTCCTTTTGGTATATTTTTTTACTTTTTAAATTACAAAAAGTGTAGTGTAGTATAGATTATTTTCTTTCTTGTTGTCAAGAGAGAGGTAAAGTCTTTATTTTTCCTTTTTTTCCTTGCTTGACATACGAAAATTTTATATAATAAAGACAGTAAACAGGTCGAATATTTAATTCAAAATTAAAAAAATAAATTATGTTTAATACTCTTGCAAAAGAAAGCTCTGATGCCCTTTTAAATTTATGGAGAGGCCTTATCGGCTTTATCCCTTCCTTAATTGGAGGATTAGTTGTCTTTCTTCTTGGTATTATTATTGGTGAGGGTGTAGGCCAAATAGTAGAGAAAATAGTTGATTCCTTAAAAATTGATAAAGTTTTAGAAAAAGCTGGATTTAAAGCATTTACTGATCGGGCCCATATAAGATTAGATACTGGTTTTTTCTTTCGAGTGATTACAAAATGGTTAATCATTTTATCTTTTCTTGAGGCTGCTTGTAACGTTTGGAAATTGGCAGCAGTAGGAGAATTTATTCATGGTGTTGTTAATTTTCTTCCCGATATTACTATTGCTACCGTAATTCTTATTGCTTCTATCGTTATTGGTGAGTACGCAGCTAAATTTGTTCGAGCTTCAGTTGCTGGAGCCGGTCTTAAATATCAATCAATCTTAGCTGCTTTAGTCCGCTGGGCTTTTTATATCTTTGGTATTCTTGCAGCTCTCACTCAATTGGGAATAGCCACTGATATCATCAATATCTTGTTCACAGGAATTGTAGCCCTAGTGGCTATTGCCGGTGGACTAGCCTTTGGTTTAGGTGGTAAGGATCTGGCGAAATCTCTTATGGAAAAAGTAAAAGATGATTTAGAAAAGAAATAAAGATAAAGGAAAGAGAAGAGCCAGAAATTTCTGGCTCTTTTCTTTCCTGATCAAAATGACAAAAAGAAAACATTTAATTTTAATAATATTGGACGGCTGGGGAATTAGAAAGAGTAAGGTAGGTAATGCTATTGCTCTTGCCAAGACTCCTAATTTTGATAATTTACGACGTCAATTTTCTTATACCCAATTGCAAGCTTCGGGAAAAGCAGTGGGATTGATGAAGGGAATGATAGGTAACTCAGAAACAGGACATTGTAATATTGGTAGTGGCCGGGTTGTTCCCCAAGATATTTTACGGATTAACAAAGCTATCGCTGATAGCTCTTTTTTTAAAAATCCTGCTCTTTTAGCGGCTATCAATACAGTTAAGAAAAACAATTCTACTCTTCATCTAATGGGGCTCTTATCTGATGCCGGCGTTCATTCCTATGAACACCATTTATATGCCTTATTAAAGCTGGCCCATTCCTTTAAATTAAAGAAGGTTGCCATTCATGTTTTTTCTGATGGTCGGGATACGGGTGTTAAATCACTAGACCGCTACCTTCATCGTTTGGAAAAAGTGATGAAAAAATATCAGACTGGAAAGGTTGTTACCATCACCGGACGCTATTTTGCTATGGATCGGGATAATCGATGGTCCCGAACAGAAAGAGCATACTGGGCTATTGCAGAAGGGAAAGGTAGAAGAGTGTCTTCATTTGAAAAAGGGATTCAATTAGCTTATTCCCGGAAAGAAACAGATGAATTTATTTCTCCTTTAGTGATAGATGATTATCAGGGGATGAAGAACAAAGATGCTGTTATCTTTTGGAATTTTCGCAGTGATCGTCCTCGTCAATTAGTAA
>CAZYGB010000030.1:0-5798 GCA_964647525.1 uncultured Candidatus Saccharibacteria bacterium
GCTGTCTGTCCTGAACAAAATCCGAACTTTTTTCAAAGAAAATCCGGACGCTGACTTTTGATAATTTTCGCTCGGGCGGGGCAGGAAGAAAAAGGGGTATGGGGAAAATGAATTCCCGCCCCGCCCTCGCTTCCTTTTCCGCCCGCTTTGCGGACGCGCCGCCAAATCTAAGAAACAAGGGTTTGCCCCACCCTTCCCGTGCGCGCCCTTGTGGAATTTTTACTCCCTTTTTGTTCTTTACTATATCTAAAATTTTTGTTATCATTGTAATAGATTAAGGAATCTTTATCTCTATTACTTTAATTATAGTAATATATTACAATGAAGTCAAACAACAAATCAACTATCGCCGAGAATATAAAGAAATATCGCAATAAACTGAGCGTCTCTCAAGATCGGCTATCAAAATTAGCTGATGTTACATATAACACGATTATTAAAATTGAAGCGGGAACGAATAAAAACCCAACTATTAAAACATTATCAAAAATTGCAAAGGCACTGGGAGTAACAGTTGATGATTTATTAAAAAATAATTTTTAGTTAATAAATTTTTTATGGAATTACCAACAAAAATAATTTTAACAAGTGGCATTGGAACAGGATCAACAAAATTAAATGCATTCGATAATGCTTTATTGAATGCGGGAATAGGAAACTTTAATTTGTTACAGGCGTCAAGTATTATACCACCGAAAGCAGAAATCATTTATCTTGCAAAAGATAAGCAAGAAAAATTATTACCTAAAATTGGGTCGGTAGTACCAACAGTTTATTGTTATATTTATGGAGAGAAAGTTGGAAGAAAAATCGTAGCCGTTTTAGGATTGGGTGTTCCTAAAAATTATAAAGAACATAACGGGGTTATATTTGAATTTGCCGGAAGTAATATTACAAAAGATAAGGCGAAAAAAGCTTGTGAAAAAATGATTAAAGAGGCGTTTAAGGCTAGAAACTTAGAAATAGAGAAAATTCAATTTGTAGAAACAGATTGTTTAGTAAAAAAGAAATATACCTGTGTAATCGCCGCTGCCTTATTAATATAATTTAAACCAAACTATGATTTTATTAGTTAGTAAAAATGATTATAAAAATCTAGATTTAAAAATAGGAAAACTTTTGGGAAATTATATAAAATTTGCTGTAGACACAGTACCTTTTTATTCAAAATTTAAAAATAAATTAAGAGATATTGATTACAAAAACTTTTTCGAATTTCCAATTACTTATGAACACGATCTGATAAATGATCCTTTTTCTTTTGTTGCCAAGAATAGTCGATTAGTTCAGCTTGCATCTTCAGGAGGAACTTATGGAAAAAGAAAACTAATTTTTAGAACAAATAATGATATACAAAAAAGTGTAAAAACTGCGGTCTCGATGTTTCTGTGTGGAGGAATTAAACCAAAAGATAAAATTGCAATTTTGCAACCTTTTGATTTGTGGAACATAGGACATATAGCTCTGTTAACATTTCGTAGAATAGGTGCTTTAAGTGTACCCATAGGACTTTCGGTAGAAAATGAGGGTTTGTTAAATACCTTAGCAACAACTATATGCAACATTATTTATGGTACACCCTCGAAAGTAACGACAATAGCTGAATTAAGTAAGAAGCTAGACTTAACATTAGAGATAGATAAAGTATTTTGTGCTGGCGAACCAATTCTACAGGTTCATCGAGAAAATATTAAGAATATATGGAATGCTGAAATTTATGGTATCTATGGTTCCGAGGAAACTGATGGGATAGGAGCTGAATGTGATTATCATTGCGGTTATCATATATTTGACGAAAGTTTATTAATAGAAATTCTAAACCCTGAAACATTATTACCGGCGGAAGATAATAAAGGTGCATTAGTAGTAACAAAACTAGGATACTCTGGTACAATTTTGATGCGATATTTATTAGGAGATTTAGTAGAAATAACAAAAGAGTTTTGCAAATGTGGAAGAAAAGAGTTGAGAATTTTTCCTAAGGGGAGAATAAAAGAAGTAATTTGGCTTTATGACGGCAGAAAAATTTCACTACAATCAATAGAAAATGCCCTGAATATAATTTTTCATGAAATCCCTCAACATCAGATTGTGGTTAAAAATATACCAAAAGGAAATATTTTAACATTAAAAATTCTGGCCCAAAGTGATAATCTTATAAAGAAAAAAATTAAGAAAATAATAACAAAATCTTCTCAAGATATGGAAGAAGGAATTAATAAGCGAGAAGTTAGATTATCTATTGAATTAACCAAAGACCCTTCTAAATTTATTTATACCGAAAGAGGCAAAATTCCAAAAATAATTTATGAAAAACATGAAGAACATAAAAGTTGATAGAGAATATATAGAAATATACCCCGTAAATTGGCAGAATGTTAACCAAGAAATGGTGGATAAAATATTTTCTAGCCGTTCTTTTGATTTTATTAAAGAAATCAGTTTATATGTTCATATTCCGTTTTGTCCTATTATTTGCCCTTTTTGTAAATTTAATGTTTCAAAATATAAACCTTCAATTTATCAGAAATATCTCAGTGTATTAAAAAAAGAAATATCCTTATTCAAAAATCACCCGGATTTGCAGAACCGTGTCGTTACCGCTATTTATTTCGGAGGTGGAACAGGTTCTATGCTGGTGCCAAGTGATGTTTATGAAATTTTAAATTTAATGAATAACATTTTTCCGATAAGTAATAAAGTAGAAGTCACTGTTGAATGTCACCCGAGTACGGTGAATGCCAAGAAACTTAAGGATTATCAAAAATTAGGTGTTAATCGTATTAGTTTAGGAATACAATCATTCCAGGATCAGAATTTAAGGAGCATTGGAAGAACTCACTCAGCTCAACAGAATGAAAGGTTGCTGAAAGATGCTCTGAAAACAGGTTTTAATTGTGTGGCAATGGATTTAATGTATAGACTTCCAAATCAAGATTTTGAAAATTTAAAATTTGATTTAAATAAAATTAAAAAGCTTTCTCCCGATGGAATCAGTGTTTATAGTTTAGAACCAGAAGCGACGCCTTTAGAAAGAAAAACTTCTGAGATGCCATCAGAAGAAGTCGATAGAAAAATGTTTTATTTTATAGGAGATTTTCTTGAAAGTATTGGTTATCGTCGATTTATGCAACCTGATTTTTCCAAACCTGGCAAAGAATGCAAATATGTACTAAATGCTTGGAAAGCACCACAGCAATTAATGATTGGTTTTGGCGCTGGAGCTAATACACATTATTTTGGAGGTCATGTATGGGCAAATGTTTATCCTGTAAAAAGTTATATTGAGGCTATAGAAAAGGGATATTTTCCCAGTGTTATGGGTATAGAGGTTCCTTTAGAAGAACTAGAGGCGAAATATATGGTCTTAGGTGTTCGACATCTTTCGATAGAAAAAAAGGGTTTTAAAGCAATGTTTGGAAAAAGCATCAGTGATAAATTCAGTTCTGAAATTAAAAGATTAAAGAAATTAGAATGGATAAGAGAAGAAAATAGTTATTACAAAATAACAAGGGAAGGATTATGTTATATTGATAACATATCAAAGACATTTTACAGTAAAGCGAATGAAGGAAAAGGGCAACCTTGGCTTAAAGGTCTTTATAATTATATTCCTAAAAAATTTTATAAGCCTTCGAAGTCTTGACTAAATCCATAAAATTTGATAAAGTTGTTAAAGGGTAAAAAAGCTCTTTAACAACCTAAAAGGAGGTGAAATTATGGAAAAAGAACAAAAAATAACAAAAGAAAAAGAGGTAATACTTGAAACTCTTTTGAAAGGATGGAGAGAAACAAGACAACTCACACTGGACTGGATAGATGCTTTACCATTAAAGCAATTGAATCAAGAATTGCCGCGGCCAGGTCTTAATTCTTTCACAAAGCATATTTACGAAATGGGAGAAGTTCAGAAGATATATACAACTGTTCTAAGAGGAGAAGAGCCAAGTATGGAAAAGGTTACGGGTTTAACTTTCGAATCAGAAGGAGTTATTGCTAAAACAAAGGAAGAATTAAAGCAGTTTCTTACCGCATGTGATGAAAGTTTCGATGAAGTAGTAAGTAAGGTTAAAAATTGGGAAGAAAAAGTTTCGGTTTTTGGGGTAGAAGTGCCAAAATTTGGCGTTGTGGAACTTTTGATAAGACACGAAACTTTACACCATGGACAATTCATCGCCTTCGGGTACATTCTAGGCGTTCAATTTCCTCAAAGCTGGATAGATGCATGGGCTTTACCTACTAAGTAAAACCATTCCGACCTGGGTATGTCGAAAAACTACCCTTTCTTTTTAAAAAGAATAGGAGGTAAAATAAAATGGACAAGAAAACATTGCATTGGAAGCTTGCGTGGGACACCTTTCATCTGCAAATCTTTGATTATGAAAGCGATGCTAACAGAATAAATAATTGGATTAAAAAAGAAAACTACAAGGTGAAGAATATATTGGAAATAGGATGCGGAGCTGCTCGTTATCTCAAATTCTTGAAAAAGTTAGGGTATAAATGTGTAGGAGTAGACCAAGATGTTGATATTCTAGAATATGCGAGACAAACAGTTCTGCAAGAAGACAAGGATGTCGAATTAGTAAAAGGAGATATACTCAAAAGAATCCCATCATTATTTAAAGAACGATTTGATTTGATTCTCGCTAAACATCTTTCATTTCCTTTAACTGAACTAGAGAAAGTTTTAGATTACACGAAGAAAGCTTTAAATCCAAAAGGCCCAAGAATCTTAGTGTTTGATTTTATGGTAGTGAAGGACAATCTTAATGAAGAACTCCTCGGTATCGATAGTGCTATAAAAGACAATCTCTTTTTAGTAAGATTGAACCAGATGAAGTTAAGAAAAGGATCTAACGAATATATTTGGAAAGAAGATTATATAATAAAAGAGGCTCAAACAGGATTTACTATTACTAAAGAAAATACCCGAAGTCTATGGTTTATTTCGTACGATGAGTTGAATAGATTACTGAGCAATAAAGGTGTTCAAATTGAAAACGAATTAAGAGAACCTATAGGAATTAATAATTTAGAGGGGGTGACAATCTATGGCAAATTTAAGTAATAAAATTTCTATTCTTATTGATAAGGAACTAAAGAAATTAGGGAAAAAAGAATTTGCCCAGAGTCGAAACAGATTAATTGGTAAAGAAGTAATTTCTTATGGAGTGAAAACTCAAGAGATCAGAAAAATTACCAAGGAATACTTCGGGCGATTTCAAGAAAAAGACACAAAAAAAATTTGGTTTGATGTTATTAAAAAATTGATGTCAACAAAAGTGTTTGAGAATCAAATGGCTGGGATATTTCTTTTGGGGCTTTTTCTTAAAACTGGTGGGAAGATAGGTATTTTTGAAATTGAAAAATTGATTGCAGAACACATTGATAATTGGGCAACCTGTGATACGATAAGTAGCGAAGTTGTTGCGAAAGTACTAAAACATTCACCGGAAGAAATTAGAACTTTGGATACCTGGGCAAAATCTAATAATCTCTGGTTAAAAAGAACTGCTTTGGTAACAATGGTGAAGCTTAAAAACAAGATTAAAAATTGGCGAGAGACCGCTTCTCAGATACTTTCTTTTTTGAGCAAAGAAAAAGAACCAATTCTTAAAAAGGCAGTATATTGGCTAGAAAGAGAAGTTCTTTAATAACGGGGTGAGAAAAAACGTTGCGCCCCGTTTTTTTATTTTTGTATAATTATATAATAAGTTCAGCGGCGGCGCGCTCGCAAAGTGGGCGGAAAAGGAAGCGAGGGCGGGGCGGGAATTCATTTTCCCCATACCCCTTTT
>CAZYGB010000031.1:0-5539 GCA_964647525.1 uncultured Candidatus Saccharibacteria bacterium
TTTTTCATTCCTCCTGAACCCACAGTGGTGTACATAGAAGACATAGAACATAATCCAACGGATGAAAAAGATATTATAGATGATCAAATCATTATTCTTAAACTCTCTTCTCCTGATGTTACTAAGTATGAAATAGTGATTTCGTCCACGGGCATGATTTATAAAAAATTAAGCAGTGAATAAAATGAAAATGATCAGTAATAAAAAATCAAAAGGATTTAGTCTTATTGAGGTATTGATAGCAATCTCTATTCTTTTAGTGGGCGTCTTGTCTGCCTTTGCTTTGGTGAGTAGGTCATTAGCCAGTGTTCCTGTTATTCAGGATCGCTTAGTAGCCAGTTTTCTAGCTCAGGAAAAATTAGAAGGAGTAAGAAAAGTTCGGGATAGTAATTTTCTCAAAATTCTTCATGATATCGAAGTGGACGACTGGGCATCAGGAATAGTTGATCAAGAGGACAATTTTGATCTCAATAATGTTACTTTCACTCGTAAAATTGTTGTTACCCCGATTGATCCCGATGTTCATTTGAAAGTGGAGTGCACGGTAAGCTGGAAGACAAGAGGCCATCCATATTCTTTTACTGCTGAAGACCACTTATTTAACTGGATTAATATCTAACCTGCTTTTTATTGATAAAAACAATGAAGTTTCATAAATTTCTACAAATTCCAAAGAGATTAAATGGAGAAAACAAGGGATTTACTCTGATTGAAACCCTGGTAGCTACCAGTATCTTTATTATAACAATGGTTATTATTTCTCAGATTTATGTTAGTGCAATGAGGGCGGAAAGAATAACATATGCCCTGCTTCAGAATGAAGAATCGGTTCGTTACGCCTTGGATACAATGAGTAAAACCATTAGAATGGGTAAAGACTTTACTGGCGGCGATAATGAATTAGATTTCCAGTATTTTTATAAAGGAGAGTGGAAAGATTTAACATACTCTTTTACTGATAATACTATTAAAAGAGATTTTATGGATAGCGGCTTACTTCCTCTTTTGCCCCCCGAGGTAAAGATAGAAAATGGTAAATTTGACTTTGAATCTCAAACATCTGATTCGCAAGCATTTGTTACAATATCTTTTAAAGTGATATCAACTGTAGGAGGGAGAGAGTATGGGTTTGACATTGAAACAGCTGTTACTCCTCGGGTAATATTTGAAATAGAGGATTAAATTAATTAAAATGAATATGCTACGGTTTCAGAAAAAATCTAAAGGGCAAGTATTTCTACTAAGTATTTTACTTCTTTCGGCAGTACTGGTAATGGGAATGACTTTGATTATTATTTCCACCCGCGACTTAAAATTGGCTTACCAGTCTTCTGAATCTACCAAGGCGCTATATGCAGCCGATTCAGAGATGGAGAGATTACTTTATTGGACATTGGTTTTAGAGAAGGATGAGGAATTAGAACCCGTTTTTGATATGGATAATGGAACTTCTAAACGTTCTGATGATACCCACTTTTCTTTCTACAGTGAAGATTCTTATCTTTCCACACTGGGGTATAATAAGGCTACCCCAGAGGAATCTAACGTTGCCCGAGGAATGAAAATTAATTTTCAAGTATTATTACCGTAGTTTGCCCTGTCTGTTGTTAGATCTATTCCCGTTTAATATTTTTTTATTTTTTATCCTATTTTAGGTTTGATATTTTTTATGACTAAATCCCAAGCAGAAAAAAGAATAGCCAAATTAAGGAAGATTATTCGTCAGTACCGTTATGCCTATCATGTTCTGAATAAGTCATTGATTTCTGATGCCGCTCTCGATTCTCTTAAAAAAGAGCTGTTTGACTTAGAACAAAAGTTTCCTGACTTAATTACCTCTGATTCTCCTACCCAAAGGGTGGCGGGGAAGCCGTTAGATTTTTTTCGGAAAGTATCTCACAAAGTACCAATGATTTCCTTGAATGATGCCTTTTCAGAAAAAGATATGGAGGATTGGTATGAGAGAATTAAAGGGATTCTTCCTTCCTTGGTAAAGATAGAGTTTTATTGTGAACATAAATTCGATGGCTTGGCTATTTCCTTGCAATATGAAAAGGGGATTCTTAATATTGGTTCCACTCGGGGCAATGGATTAGTAGGGGAGGATATAACACAAAACGTTAAGACCATTGAATCAATTCCTTTACGTTTATTAGATCTTAAGGAGATAGTAGCTAATTTACAAAAGCTTGGCTTAAAAGAAATATCTCAGAGGTTTCAGAAAAACTTTCCTCAACAGATAGAAGTACGAGGGGAGATAATTTTGGGTAAAGCAGAGTTTCAGCGTCTGAATAAAGAGAGAGAAAAGGAGGGCTTGCCTCTCTATGCTAACCCTCGTAATATTGCGGCTGGTTCAGTGCGTCAGTTGGATCCTAAAATTACCGCTTCCCGTCATTTGGATTCCTATATCTATGAATTAATCACTGATTTAGGACAAAAGACACATGAAGAGGAGCATTTAATCCTTCGTTCATTAGGTTTCAAAACATCATTAAAAGACAATCAGAAAACGGATTCCTTGAAAGGTGTTTTTAGCTATTATCAAACGATGATCAAGAAAAGAGAAAAGCTTCCTTATGAAATTGACGGGGTGGTAGTAATGGTAAATAACAATCAATATTTCAATATGCTGGGAACAGTAGGGAAAGCACCCCGGGGAGCAATTGCTTATAAATTTGCTGCTGAGGAAGCCACTACCATAGTCAGGGATATTATTGTCCAGGTGGGAAGGACGGGAGCTCTTACTCCAGTAGCAATATTGAAGCCAGTACAATTAAAAGGGACCACAGTTAGTCGGACCACTCTTCATAACAAGGAGGAGATTAAGAGACTAGGATTGAAAATAGGCGATACTGTTATTGTCAGCCGGGCTGGTGATGTGATTCCTAAAGTAATTAAGGTTTTATCAGAATTACGAACAGGGAAGGAGAAAAGTTTTCCAATGCCTTCCCGGTGCCCAGTTTGTGGAACACCAACCATAGAAGATGAAAGCGGGATTATTGTCCGTTGTCCTAATAGAAAATGTCCAGCTCGTTTTCAGAAATCCATTTATCATTTTATTGGGAAAGGTGCTTTTGATATCAAAGGATTAGGGCCAAAATTAATTAACAGATTGATAGATGAAGGCTTAATCCAAGATGCAGCAGATTTATTTGACTTGAAGGAAGGTGATATAGCAGAACTGGAAAGATACGGGGAGAAATCAGGCCAAAATGTTATTGCTGCTATTGAAAAGGCAAAGAATGTTATTCCTTCTAATTTTTTTTATGCTTTAAATATTCGTCATATAGGAAAAGAAACTGCCCTTCTTTTAATGAACTATATTGAGAAAAAACAAGGAGGAAAAATACAGATTAAGGAACTAATCAAGATTGCTCCTAAAATCAGTCAAGAAGAATGGGAAAATATTCCTTCTATTGGTCCTAAAGTGGGAGAGACAATATATCAATGGTTTCAGGAAAAGAGAAACATTGATTTTTTGCAAAAGCTCAAGGATAAGGAAATAAGATTAATTTCTTCAACTTCGGAAAAGGGGACAAAATTTCAATATCTTAATTTTGTTTTTACTGGCAGCCTGGAATCATTGACAAGAGAAGAAGCAAAGCAGAAAATAAAGAGAGAAGGGGGAAAGATTGGTGAAAGCATTTCTGTAAAGACCGATTATTTAGTTATTGGGAAAGATCCTGGTTCTAAGTATCAGAAGGCTAAAAAATTAGGAATTAAAATTATTGATGAAAAAGAGTTTTTAAAAATGATTTAATTATGGATTTTAAGGAAATCAATCATTTATTGGAGCTAGCTCATTTAACACTGACCGAAGAAGAAAAAACAAAGATAAATGAAGATTTACCTCAAATTTTGGATTATGTTGGTCAACTTTCTGAGGTGAATACCGATAAGATAGAGCCGATGAATGGGGGAACAACTAATCTGGAAAATGTAGTGAGGGACGATAATGTTGATAAAGAAAGGGAGCAGTGTCAGGAAGACCTAAAAGAGGCGGCTTTTTCTCGAAAGGGAGACTATTTTAAAGTTCCCCCCGTATTTTAATATGATTAGAGAATTGCACCAAAAATTAATAGATAGAAGTATTTCAGATGTGGACTTAGTGAATGGCTATTTTAAGACCATTGAAGAAAAGGATCCTGTCATTAATGCATTTTTATCTTTGAATAAAGAAGAGGCATTAATTCAAGCGAAAAAGGTAGACGAGAAAATCAAGGAAGGGAAAGAGATTCATTTGTTAGAGGGAATTCCTTTTGCGGTTAAAGACAATATGTTAGCTAAAGATTTGAAAGCCACTGCCGGATCTAAAATTCTAGAAAACTACATAGCCACTTATGACGCTTTTGTAATCAAGAAACTCAAAAAGGAGAATGCTATTTTAATAGGAAAAACCAATCTGGATGAATTTGCCATGGGGTCCTCAACAGAAAACTCCGCTTTCTTTCCCACTAAAAACCCCTGTGATACAGAAAGAGTTCCTGGCGGTTCCTCTGGTGGTTCCGCAGCAGCGGTAGCCAGTAAAATGGTGTCCTTTGCCTTGGGTTCTGATACCGGTGGCTCTATTCGTCAGCCAGCCAGTTTCTGTGGGGTAGTGGGTTTTAAACCAACATATGGAGCAGTGTCTCGTTCCGGTCTTATTGCCATGGCTTCGTCTTTGGATGTGATTGGTCCTATCACTCAATCAGTAGAGGATGCTATTGTAGTGTTTAAAGCTATTGCTGGCCAAGATAAAATGGACTCTACCAGCTTTGATCTATCAGCATCAAAAGATAAAAAGTGGAAATTTAATGAGGTCAAAATTGGAGTACCAGAGGAATATTTTGCTGAAGGGGTGGACAGTGAAGTTAAACAGGCAATTCAGACAACTCTTCAGAAATTAAAGAAAGAAGGGGCACAGTTACAGAAAATACAAATTACCCATGATTCCTATGCTCTACCTTGCTACTATATTATTATGCCAGCAGAGGTCAGCACCAATTTGGCGCGTTATGATGGTATCCGTTATGCCCGGCCTGCTGCCAGTGAAAAAATAAAAAATTTGCAGGAACTATATTTTCAAACCAGGGGATTGGGATTTGGGACAGAAGTGAAAAGAAGACTCATTCTAGGAACATATGTTTTGTCAAAGGGCTACTATGATGCTTATTATAAAAAAGCCCAGAAGGTAAGAGCCTTAATTTGCCAGGAATGGGAACAGGCTTTTCAAAAGGTTGATTTTGTTATTACCCCCACTACGCCTACTGTCGCCTTTAAGCTTAATGAGAAAACACAGAATCCTCTTTCTATGTATCTATCTGATATTCTTACAGTAGGGGCCAATATATCCGGTATTCCCGGGATTAATTTAAAAAACAGTGAGACGAAAAGCGGTCTTCCTGTTGGATTACAGATTTTAGGATCACGTTTTTCTGATTATTCACTTTTAAATTTTGCTAAAGAAGTAGAGGAATTAATTCATGAAGGATAAATTAATTACCTATTTTTTCTATTTTCGTTTATTGAATGCCCCAAAGTTTTCAGCTATTGTTGGTGG
>CAZYGB010000032.1:0-5353 GCA_964647525.1 uncultured Candidatus Saccharibacteria bacterium
TCCCGAAGCCTTAGAGGGTTATTTTAATACCTCTATTTTAAAACGAGCCCAGCAGAAGAGCTTAATTAAAATTTACTCCCATAATTTGCGGAAATGGACTAATGATCGGCACCAAACAGTAGACGACCGTCCCTTTAGCGGAGGGGCAGGAATGATTTTCAAGATAGAACCAATATTCAAGGCGGTGAAAGAATTGAAAAAATTAAATAAAAGTAGAGTGATTCTTTTTTCTCCCCGAGGGAAGTTATTTAATCAAAAAAAGGCAAAAAGCCTGTCACGGTACAAGCAGCTTATCCTTATCTGCCCTCGCTATGAAGGGGTTGATGAAAGAGTAAGCCGGTACATAGCGGATGAAACGATTTCTGTGGGAAACTATATCCTTAGCGGGGGAGAAATACCAGCCATGATTGTGGTAGATGCAGTCACACGTCTCCTTCCTGATGTAATCAAAAAAGAATCCTTAAGAGAGGAATCTTTTACGCCGGATTCCAACTTTTTACTTGAGTATCCTCAGTATACTCGCCCAGCTGTTTTTTGTCCCGACATTAAAAACAAAAAGAAAGCCTGGCGAGTACCAAAAGTACTTTTATCTGGTAACCATAAAGAAATTGAAGCTTGGAAAAAGAAACATACTTCCGGTGATAAGTAGTGAATGATAGTTAATAAATAAAGAATTGTTTCTTAATTATGATTTTTCTCACCTTTCAAGAAAAAGGTCAAAAATATCAGATTAAAGCGGAAAGAGGGGAAGATCTTCTACCTGCTCTTGACATTTTTTTAAAAAAGCATAGAATGGATGTATTAGATATTGAAGATCTTCAATTGAATTTATCGAGAGAAAAAAGTATTACCTCTCGAAGGATAGCAGAAACTGTTCTTCGGGCAATAACATTGGTAAAAGAGTGGAGGTAAAATATATTTGATGCATATAAAGAAAGTTTAAAATTCCTATTCCGTAGGATTTTTTTCTGTTTTCTAAGGGTTGAGGCAAAATAATTTTAGATAATACCTAAAATGTTAGACGTCAAGAACTTTTCCCGTCATTATCAGGGAGTTTTGGATCCTCCTAAATTAACTCAGTTTCAAACTGATTCTTTTGATCTATTCCTGCAGAAAGGGATTAAAGAAATTTTACAAGAGTTTTCACCCATTAAGGATTACACCGGAAAAGAACTAGAGTTAGAATTTCTTGATTATTATTTAGAAGAGCCTAAATTGAGCGAGATAATAGCCCGGCAAAAATTACTCAATTATGAAACTACCCTGAGGGTAAAATTATGTCTCGTCAATAAACAGAACCACAGTAAACTTAATCAAGAAGTTTACTTCGGCGAAATTCCCCTGATGACACCCCGGGGTACTTTTATTATCAACGGAGTAGAGAAGGTGGTAATATCTCAGATTAACCGTTCTCCGGGGGTGTATTTTCAATCAGTCAATTTTCGGGGTAATAAGCTATTTGGGGCCAAGGTTATTCCTTATTATGGCTCCTGGCTAGAGTTTGAGACCGATAACGATGGTGCCATTTGGGTAAAGATTGATCGACGAAAAAAGGTTACTATTACTGCCCTACTAAAGGTTTTTGGCTTTGCTGATAACAAAGAAATTAAGAAAACTTTTGAGTCTCTAGAAAAAAAATTATCTTCCTATCATATTGAAGCAACCTTGAAGAAAGACCCTTCTTCCATCCGAGAGGAAGGTTACGTGGAGATTTATCATCGTCTCCGGCCAGGGGAATTAGCTAATTACGAAAATGCCCGTGATTTAATAGATAATATGTTTTTCCGCAGTGATCGTTATAATTTGGCTAAGGTAGGACGACACAAAATTAACCAGCGACTTGATCTTTCCCAAGATTTAGAAAAAAAAATTTTAACAAAGGAAGATATGGTGGCTATTGTCAGTGAGATAATTTCTCTCAACAATGATCCTGAGGCTGTTGATGATGATATTGATCATTTGGGAAACAGAAGAGTGCGGGCGGTAGGGGAAATTGTAGCTGATCGTTTTCGAGTGGGATTAATGCGGATGCGACGTACCATTAAAGACAGGATGGCCACTCTTGATCCCTCCCTTCTCACTCCCTCTCAGTTAATCAACCCCCGACCTCTGGTTATGACCTTGCGAGAGTTCTTTAATGTTTCCCAGCTTTGTCAGTTTATGGAACAGGCTAATATGCTTTCTGAATTGGAACATAAAAGAAAGATAACCCCGATGGGTCCAGGGGGATTAGTAAGAGAAAGAGCAGGACTAGAAGTGAGAGATATTCATTCCAGTCATTATGGACGTCTTTGTCCTATTCAAACACCAGAAGGGCAGAATATTGGCTTAGTCTTATCTTTAGCTTTATATGCCCGTCTTAATGAATTCGGTTTTATTGAGACTCCCTATGTCAAAGTGAAAAACAAGCATTTAACAAAGGAAATAATTTGGCTTGATGCCTTTGAAGAAAAGAAATACAAAATTGCTCATGGCGGTGTGGATGTAGACAGTCATAAGGTAATCAAAGAAGAAACAGTAGGAGCCCGAGTCCAGGGGGAACCCGCTTTAGTGAAAAGCGAAGACATTGACTTAATGGATGTTTCTTGCCAGCAGATTATTTCTGCTGCCGTAGCTCTTATTCCCTTCTTGGAGCACGATGATTCTAACCGGGCTTTAATGGGGGCTAATATGCAGAGGCAAGCAATTCCCTGTGTTTGTCCTCAAATGCCCTTAGTTTCCACCGGGATAGAAGAAAGGGCAGCTTTAGAATCGGGTCAGTGTTTAATTTGTGATGAAGACGGAATTGTTACTGAGGTGGATAGTGAACATATCACGATTCAATTAAAAAATGGGAAAAAGAAAGTTTATCATTTGGTAACTTTTCAAAGAAGCAATAAAAATACCTGTCTTATTCAACGACCCCTGATACAACCAGGTAATAAAGTACATAAGGGAGATCTTTTAGCAGACGGATCTACTTCTGACAATGGTGTTTTAGCATTAGGACAAAACATTCTTGTAGCTTTTATTCCTTTTTATGGATACAACTATGAAGATGCAGTAGTTATCTCTGAGAGAGTGTTAAAGAAAGACTATTTTACCTCTGTTCATCTAGAGGAGTTTACTTGTGATGTAGTGGATACAAAACTGGGACCAGAAATGACTACCAGAGATATTCCTAATGTGTCTGAAGAAAAATTAAGAAACTTAGATGAAGAAGGAATTATCAGAACAGGAGCTGAGGTAGAAGCAGGGGATATTTTAGTGGGAAAAATTTCTCCCAAGGGAAAAGCAGAATTAAGTCCAGAAGAAAGATTACTGCAAGCTATTTTCGGAGAAGGAATGAAAGAAATTAAAGATTCATCTTTACTTTTAGAACCCAGTCGACGAGGACGGGTTATTAGGACAAAAATCCTTTCCCGAAAGAATAGTGACAAATTAGGGCCAGGAATAAGAGAGAGAATCAGTGTGGAGATAGCTGGATTAAGAAAATTAATGGTGGGAGATAAAATAGCTGGACGCCATGGAAACAAAGGAGTGATCTCAATTATTGTACCGGAGGAGGATATGCCCTATTTGGAAGATGGTACCTCAGTTGACATGATTTTAAATCCATTAGGGGTGGGAAAGAGAATGAACTTAGGACAGATTTTTGAAAATCATTTAGGTCTGGCTGCCAGTAAGTTGCACTATCGAGCCGTTACACCTGCTCTGGATGGAGCAACAGAAGACGACATTAAGCAGGAACTTGTTCGGGCTGGTCTTCCTGCAGACGGCAAAGTTACTCTTACCAATGGACGCACCGGGGAAGATTTTGCCAGAAAAGTGGCGGTAGGGATAATGTATATGACTAAACTTGATCATATGATCGAAGATAAGGTTCACATGCGAGCCATCGGGCCTTACTCTTTAATTACTCAACAACCATTGGGAGGAAGAGCTCACTTTGGGGGACAGAGATTTGGAGAAATGGAGGTATGGGCCTTAGAGGGATATGGGGCAGCCTATACTTTACAGGAAATGCTTACTATTAAATCTGATGATGTTTTAGGTCGGGCCGCTACCTATGAATCCATAGTAAGGGGAGAAAGGATTAAAAGTCCTAACATTCCTTCTTCTTTTGGTGTTTTAATGAAAGAAATTCAGTCTCTGGGTTTGTCAATTAAGACAATTCCTTCTGATTCTTAATATTAAAGAATATGATAGAAAAAAAAGCAACAATACCTAATAATTTTAATGCCTTAGCTATTAAAATTGCTTCTCCTGAGGAAATTTTATCTTGGAGTCATGGGGAAGTGACTAAGGCGGAAACAATTAATTATCGTACCCAGAAACCAGAAAAAAATGGGCTTTTTTCAGAACAAATTTTTGGGCCGGTAAAGGATTATGAATGTAGTTGTGGAAAATACAAAGGAGCACGCTATAAGGAGATTGTTTGTGATCGTTGTGGAGTAGAGGTGACTCGCTCTGCTGTTCGAAGGGAAAGGATGGGGCATATTAAATTAGCTGCTCCCGTTGCCCATATTTGGTTTTTAAGAAGTATTCCTTCCCGCATTGGCCTGGCTTTGAACATTCCTCTTTCTCATTTGGAGGGGGTAATTTATTACAATAATTATATTATTACTTCAATAGATAAAGACGCTAAGGAAAAAGTCCAAAAAGAAATAGAGAGAGAATACAAAAGTAAAGTCAAAAACTGGCCCAAAGAAAAAAGGGAAGAATTAATTGAAATTAGACAGAGAATTCGCTTGGAACTGGATTTAGTTAAAGAAAGAACTGTTTTAACTGAGGGTGATTATCTCCGTCTTTCCAAAAAGTTTGGTAATGTTTTTACTGCTGCTACTGGTAGCGCTCCGGTGAAACAACTTTTAGAGGAAATTGATATCAAGCATGAAATTAAATCCTTGGAAGCTCAACTGAAAAAGAAGACATCCGAAGCAGGCAAAAAGATAAAAGTTCGTTTGAGATTAATGCGCTCTTTTGATAAATCTAAAACAAGACCAGAGTGGATGTTTTTGACGGTCTTACCTGTTCTCCCTTCAGAGTTACGTCCTATGGTGCAGTTAGATGGAGGAAGATTTGCTACTTCTGATCTGAACGATCTTTATCGTCGGGTTATTAATCGCAATAACCGTCTTCAAAAATTATTGGACCTAAGGGCCCCCGAAGTTATTATCAAGAACGAGAAAAGAATGTTACAGGAGGCAGTTGATGCTATTTTAGATAATTCAATGAGAAAAGGATCTGCTTCTGCTCCCATGCATGCGGCCCAACATCGTCCTCTTCGTTCGTTAGCTGATATTCTACGTGGTAAACAGGGACGTTTTCGTAGGAATCTATTAGGAAAGAGGGTAGATTATTCGGGGCGTTC
>CAZYGB010000033.1:0-5301 GCA_964647525.1 uncultured Candidatus Saccharibacteria bacterium
ATTTATGTCTTCAGTGAGTGGAAAAGAATCAAGGGTAGTTCTATAAAGAAGGGGGAGAAAGAATCTTTTACTGAAGAGATTAAAAAAGAAGAATAATAAAAAAAAAGAGAAATAATGGGAATAAGAGAAGACATTTCTTTTCGAGAACTTAATAATTTAATTAGTGAATTTAATATCCAAGTAGATGCCTTGAAAGAAGTGAAGATTTCTTCCCTTTCTGCTTCTTCCCATCTCTTTCGTTTAGAGCCAGAGCGGCTTACTGATCCTCAATATAGAAAGATACACTTTCCTGAGGATACTTTTGTGATTTCTACTCCCGCAATTAGAGATATTGCTTGTTTTCCTCACTTAGTAGGCAAGATATTAGCTGAGCGATGCCAAGAGGCAGCCACTGTCTCTATTCAGGTAATGAAAGAATTATGGGCCCTGTCTCCTTCCCGGTTAATAATCTATGATATTTTGCGGGCTGCTCCAGGTTATCGAATGGCAGAAGGATTTCAAGAATTAGGATGGCTTTTACCTCATATTCAAATTCGCCCTCATTACAGAGTGGTTTCTTATCGGGATCACTTGGGTAATTCTCGAATAATGGAAGTGCTTATGGAAGATTTTTCTGCTCTATCGTCCTCCCCAGAATGGACAGTGATAAAACCGGATACAGAAGCAAGCGGTAATACTTCCAAAATAGCGATAGAAAGATTGATAATAGAAGCGAAAAAGAAAAGAACAAAGATAAAAGAAATTATTTGCTTAGGTTTTATTTCTGTTCCGGCAATTGGTGTTTTAGAAGAATTAGCTGAGAAATATAACTTTAAATTAAAAATACTTGCTTGGGGGAACATCACTGCTCTTTATCAAAATAATTATGATATGCCTGTCTATGGTTTAGACGAATCAATATGGCGGGAGCATAAAAAGATAAGAAAGTTGGGATCAATAATTCCCTTAGCTGTCTTAAAAGATTATCTTCCTTATTATATTCCTGGAGCTGACCAGCCAGGGGATTGGTCTGCTCGGCAAAGTAAAGTTTCTACAGGGAAGGGATGGGAGGAAGGAGGAATTGAAAAACATCTTCAAAATAGTTTTCAATTTATAAATAATATATATCAGCTATCTCAGAAGCAGCCTTGGTTTTATCCTTGGCATAAAAAGATTATTGATAAGGAATTGAAACAATTAATAAAAGAAATGAAAAACCGCTCCCTTTAAGGGAACGGTTTTTCAGTTATGATTAAACCGATAAGCCGAATTCTGTACCAATTCTGCATAAGCAGAATAAGATGATAGTCATTTATCTAGCTCTAATGTTGCCATTAGAGTCAAGCGGCCACTTTCCGCTAAATAGCGGAACTCGAGCTTTGCATCCAGCAAGGATTTAGCCGTTTCACTTTCAGTATTGCTACTGAACTCATCCTTCTCTGTCTCAAGTTAATGAGACTGGGAGGGATGGTTAATTTTTTCAAATTAAACCGTCTCTGTTCGCACCTCTATCCCACTCTGGAAAACTTAATGTTACCACTAAATTTCACAACGGATGGGACGGTGGCTGTTAGCCACTACCTTTACACTGTTAAAGTGATGGATGTTCGGACTTTCCTCCCTGATAAAATCAGGGCGACTATCTAGTTTAACCGGTCATATTATACCCTATAATCTTGTAAAAATCAAGGAGAAGAAGTAATTTAATACTTTGCCCTCCTTAGCAAAGTATAGTAGAATAAAGGAAGCAATATGAAGAAAAACTGGAAGGGAATAATATATCTTGTCATCGGCTTATTTCTATTGGGCCTGATTTTTTATTCCAGCAATTATGTTCTTCAGTTAAAGGAAAAAAATTCTCAAAACCTTTCTTCTTTATCATCATCTGATTTTTGGAAAGAAGAAGCGATCTTTCCAGAGAGAAAAGCAATAGAAAACTTTTTACGTTATCTACCTGAAGTTAAAAAAGATGTGAAGTTAAAAGATGTTTTAGCTGCTGTTACCAAAGATGTAGAAAGTATTGAGGGGATGGAAATGCTGAAGAATATACTCCAAGGAAAAGAAGACGCTTTAATGCCCCTGCAGGATTTAGACCGGAATTTTTCCTATCTTCAAAAATATAATCTAGATTTTATAGATAACTGGAAAAGGCAAACACAAAACTGGCTCTTGTTCTTTGGAGAACAGAAACCTCAGCATTATCTTGTCGCCTTTCAGGATCCAGAGATTCCCCGACCTTCCGGGGGGCTTTTGGGAGCCTATGCCATACTTTCTTTTGATCAGGGAAAAATTGATTTAGAAGGGGACAGTATCTTTGTTTTGGATGATTTGTTTTTTAATAAGGTAGTTCCGCCTTTTCCACTTCGCTTTATCAGTAATAAATGGTTTTTTCATGATTTGAATTGGTTCTTTGATTTTCCTTTTACAGGCCGGAAAATTATTGAATACTATGATCAACTAGGGTTAGAGCAAAAATTAGATGGAGTTATCAGCATTAATCCTGGAGTAATGAAAGAAATTCTATCGGTGCTAGGACCGGTTGAAATTAAGAAATATGACCTTAATATTACAGCTGATACCTTTGAATCCTTCTTCCAGAATCAAATTACAGAGAGAGCCAGACAGGTAGTGAATGAGACACCCCAGGATTCCTTTAGTCTTTTTATTAAAAATCTTCGGGTTCAACTGAACTCTGCCTCTGAATCTCAATTGCAACAAATTGTTTCTTCTATTCAAGACGGTTTGAATGATAAAGAAATTCAATTGTTTTTCCGGGACGACACCCTGGAATACTACTTTGATTCTTTAAATGGCGCAGGGAAAGTATTGGCCACTGCTGATGATTACTTGGCGGTAGTAATAGATTCTTTGCAACGCAGCTTTGATTATAGTACAGAAGAAAGAAATATTTCACTGCAATCTGATTTTACCAGCTCTGATGTTGTTAATTCGTTAACAGTCAGTAACCAAGGAGGGAAGGACAAGGAGGAATATATTCAAGTGTACTTACCGGCGGGGATAACAATAAAAAAAGTGCAAAATGGTTTCCTGAAAAAGAATCCTGAGCCGTGGTCTTATGCAGATTTGGGTTTTACGGAGGATATTGACGTTAAATTATTGGAGAGAACAAAAATATATGATGATAAGAATAATATTGAGATTTTTGAAGAAAGCGGGAAAACAGTGGTAGCCAGCTGGGTTCATCTTGCTCTTCATCCTTTTGTGATCCAGTATACAATACCTTATAAACAACACAGTCCTACTTCTTGGAAACTTCAGCTTCAGAAGCAAAGCGGCCAGAAAGTTAATTTTTCTTACAATGTCAGTCCTTTATCAGGGCAGACCATAAGACCCACCCTGTTTCCCCTAGGGAAAAGTATTCCCCTGGAAAGGGATACTGATATTACATTATATTTTATTCCTGCTTCTAACTTATGACCAATCATTTCCAAAAAATTATTAATCACCGTTCGGAAACAATATTTGGAGCAGCAATGCTTACCAGTGGTCTTGTCTTAATGGGTAGTTTATTGGGTATTTTAAGAAATGCTTTACTGGCCAGTCGTTTTGGAGCTTCTGGGAATTTGGATATTTATTATGCTTCCTTCCGTTTTCCTGATTTTATTTACAATATCTTTATTATGGGAGCAATTTCTGCTGCCTTCATTCCCATCTTTAGTGAATATTGGAATAAAAATAAAAAAGAAGCCTGGCAATTTTCCAGTAGCATCATTGTTATTATCGGTGCTTTTGTGGGGTCTCTTGCTCTGGGAATATCTATTTTCACTCGTCCGATCCTAAGACATTTCTTGGTGGGTTTTTCTGCTTCTCAGTTGGAAATAGCTGTTGTGATGACTAGAATAATGATGATTCAACCCGTTCTAATGGGTATTTCCGCTGTAGTGGGTAGTGTTTTAAAAATTTTTAAGTTATTTTTGGCCAGCGCTCTAGCCCCTCTGCTATACAATCTTGGTATCATTATTGGAATCTTGTTTTTTGTTCCCGTAATAGGGCTGAAAGGGTTGGCTTATGGGGTAGTGTTGGGAGCGTTAATGCATATTCTTATTCAATTACCAGCCTTGAAAGAGACAGGATACCGGTGGTATTTTCGATGGTCCTTTTTTCAAGAGGTAAAATTGGGCTTACAGAAAATGTGGGTAATAGCCGTGCCTCGTGCCTTAGCTATTATTACTTTTCAAGTTTTTCTGCTAGGCATTACTTCCATCGCTACAATGCTCAAGTCGGGTAGTCTAGCTATCTTTAATTTTGCTAGTACTATTCAGAACTTGCCTCAAACTGTTTTTGCTCTTTCTTTTGCGGTAGCTGCTTTTCCCAGCTTAGCTGAGTTGAATGCTAAGAAAAAAAATAGTAATTTTAATATCGTAGCCAAGGATAATTTTCTTCAAATTCTATTTTTCCTAATTCCTATTTCTCTTTGGTTTATTATTTTTCGGGAGCCAATTGTCCGACTATTACTTGGCTATGGAAAATTTGATTGGACGGCTACTGTAAATACTATTAAAGTTTTTTCTATCTTGTCATTAGGAATGATTTTTCAGGGAGCTAATGTTTTTCTATTACGAATATTTTTTGCTCGTAAAGATTCTCTTCGTCCTTTTATTGCCAGCTTGGTTTCTTACTCCTTGGGGTTAGCTCTTTGTTATTATTTGGCTCGGCAGGGAGGATTAATAGGGTTAACTGTTGGTGTGACCTTAACATATTTTGTCTGCTGTCTAATTCTTACTATGTCTTTGGCACCATTCTTTTCTTCTCCTCTAAAGAAAAAATTTATTCAATCTTTGGGGAAGATTGTTGCAGTGGCCCTTATCAGTGGGGGAGTGTCCTTTATAATTCTTTCTTTGCTAAATACTGTTTTTACTCCCGCCAAGGTTGTTTATTTAATGAGCACAGCCTTACTGGCATTTATCCCGTCCTTTATCTTGTTTGTTTTCTTGTGTGACAAATGGAAAATTAAAGAGATAGAGGGGTTAAAGAAAATAAAGAAAGGATATTTTTATGGAAGACGCAGTAAAGAATAACATTCGTAATTTCGTTATCATTGCCCATATTGATCATGGGAAATCAACTTTAGCTGATCGTTTTTTGGAATTAACCAATACTCTTCCCAAAGATAAATTAACGCCTCAGTATCTAGACAAATTGAATCTGGAAATAGAGCACGGGATCACCATAAAAATGCATCCAGTGAGAATGATGTATAAATACCCTAATCAACAGAAAGAATACATCCTGAATTTAATTGATACTCCTGGCCACGTTGATTTTACTTATGAGGTATCCCGTTCTCTGGCAGCAGTGGAA
>CAZYGB010000034.1:0-5159 GCA_964647525.1 uncultured Candidatus Saccharibacteria bacterium
AAAGAAAAATCAAGTTTTTTCTTTTCAGCAAAACGGCGGGTGGCTAAAAGAATCTCTCTTGCTGAGGGCGACAGGAAAGAAGCCAGGTTAACTTTTTCTTTTTGTAAATATTGTTCCTGAATAGAATAATTGGAAAAATTCTGTCTCACAAAAACATAGACAAAGAAAAAAGTTAGAATAATGCCAAGATAACTCCATCGCTCAATTTGTAAGCAGGCTAAAGCAAGGGAAAAGATAAACCCCAGGAGTATAAAAGACGTGTTCAGTATTCTAAAAATGGACACCTTCCAAAAAGGCCATAATAAAATAGGGTCTTTAAAAAAGAATTGTTTTTTCTGATCAATTGTCTTGTCGGTCTTTTTTAGTTCTTTTCCCATATTAAAGATAAAATATCTTTCCTATTAAATAAAAAGGAATAATAAACCAGCAAAGAGAAAGGAAAGCAAAAATTGCCGTAATAAATAAAAGGATAATTCCCCCTCCTAAAAGCTTAATTGTTCTTATGGGAATACTTAGTAAATATGCCGGTAAGGAATACTCCCGCCATAGGGGAACCTTAAAATAGCGCCAATTAGCAAAGAACCCCATTTTTTTCCCGGCCCGCAGAAAGAAATGTTCATAGATATGAAAAAAGAAATTAAAACCGCCGCGAAAATAATCACAGATAAACATACCTATGTAAAACACTATTCTTTTTATGAAGTAAATGGTAAGACTGTTCTGCATCTTGTCTTATTGTACCATATTTTTCATCTTTTAGATCAGTAATGTGCCCCTACCCCGATTCGAACGGGGAATCTTCTCCTCCGGAGGGAGATGTTCTATCCAATTAAACTATAGGGGCCGGATGTGTTTTCTCTCTCCCTGGCTCATTTATTAGTTACTTGATTATCAAAAATGTTTGACAAAGAGCGCCAATCAAAAGAAAAGCAATCAACCAATAAGACCAATGTTTACCCAGGGGAAGAGAATAAGCTGGCTGTAATTCAGAACGTTGCTTCGCCTGCTTAAATACTAAAATAAGCATAATACCCTCCAGCCCTCCTAACATACCCCCCAAAAAGGAAATCAATGCTAAGATATCTTTCATCTGCAAAAAGTACAAAAGCAAAGGCCCTATTACCACCAAAAAGGAGGCAATAGAAGAAGACCACTGAAAATCATGTACAAAACTATTTTTGATATAGCTGGCAAAAATCAAATACGAAGTGGCTACTGCCAAGAACCCTAACCCAGCTCCTAAAAGAACAACAACTGGTCCCAGAATACCTTGCAATCCCTGAATTGCCTCTAGAGTGGTTGCCGCCCCGCTAGCTCCCATTACGGCGACGACAAAGAAGAAATAGAAAATAACCGGAATCAAACTGCCGATGATAACAACTTTTTTTAAAGATCTTCTCTGGCCCTCATGCTTTTCCAAAATCTTTGCTGCTTCCGGAATAGCTACTAAGCCATTCAGGGAATAAAAAATTATCCCATAAGGAATAAGCCAGCCCCAAGAACCAGAAAAATGAAAAAGATTGATATTAGCTATCTGGAAATGAGGAAATGCAAAAGCGATAATAACCACAAAGAGAATTAGAAGAAGTAAAGATAAAAGGAAATTAACACGGGCTATCCCCCGACTTTTGCCTAAAATCACCAGACTTAAGAAAAACCACATAAACAACACCAAAATTCCTTGGGGGGAATTCAGGTGGGGCCAAATTGTTTGAACGATCACTTTTAAAAACTGAGCTCCCAGTAACAAATAGAGTAGAAGAGAGAAAGCAAAAGTTAGAAAAGTAGTAATGAGAACAAATTTTTTAGCTGGCTGGCCCAGATAATGACCAACATAACCAGGCAAGCGGAATTCCTTCTTAGTCCGCAGTACTATTTCCCCAAAAGCAAGGTGAAGGTAAAGTATTAAAAAAGAAACAATTATCAGCCAGATAGCAGCTATCCCCAAGCCAGCGTGAATGGCCATATAAGGCAGTGTAAAAACTCCTGCTCCTATTATTGTCCCTACAATAGCGGCAACTGCCTCCGCTCGTCCAATTTTAACTCGGCGACTCAGCAGTCCTCCGCCTTGTTCCGTCTTACTCATAGCAAGATGAATAGATATTTATAAATTAAGATGAAATTAAATAGACCTCATCATCATTTCTAATCTTCTGGTCTACCTTTAGCCCAATAACCGATTTCTTTTTTGCCTCTGAAATATCAGCATGGTCTAGTTGCATGGAAGTTACCTCTTGTTCAAAATCAGTTGTATTCCCCTTAATATGAACTTTATCTCCTTTTTTCAACGTTGCCAAAAGTTCGACAATAGCAACATTGATATTCCCATAATAATGGGTAATTTTCCCGATAAGTTTTTCCCCCATTGTAGTATTTAGAAAACCTTAATTAAGGTTAATTTACGTCGACCATTGTTATAATAACACAAAAGAACTCAAAATAAAATCCGCCCAGAAGGCGGAATTTACTTTTGATCTATTTTTTTAACTGACGGGCTAATTTAGATTTTTCACGGTTAGCTTTATTCTTCTTGATCAGCTTTACTTTCTTTGCCTTATCTATTAATCCATAAACATGGGGAAGCATTTTCCTGGCTTCTTCCATTTTCCCGTCTTGAACCAAAGCCAAAAACATTTTTCTGTTTTTCTTTAGAGTAGTTTTCCTCCCTTGGTTTCTTTTTTTTCTTTTGAAGCTTTTCCTCAAAGATTTCTTGGCTGCAGTGGTAATAGGCATATTAAATAAAATTTCGATTAGAATAACAGAGCTAGTCTAACATTTATCTCGAAAAAGATCAAGAAAGAGTAATTCTAAGATTGTCTCACTATTTATTGTGCTACTTTTAAGAAGATGGTCATACGAAAGAAGACGATGATAAATCTTCCTTAAAGAAGCCAGAGAGAAATCATTTGCTAAGGCATAAGTTTTTCTCACAACATAGGGATGAAGGCTTACTTTCTTTTGGGCTTCCGCCAGAGAATGGGCGGAGGATGTTTTAATCTTCAAAATGTTACGAAATTCCATAACAATCATCTTAAAGATAAGCAGAGGAAAAGTACCCTTTTGAAGTTCATTTATCAAAATAGCATAAGCCTGATCAACCTTTTTTGCTGCTATATTATCAAGTAAATCAAATATGTTACTAGAAAGGGGGAGAAAGAGATTTTCCTCCAGATAGGCACGCGTGATGGGGCCTGATGCTGAAAACGATAATTTATCCAAAGAATTACAGATGATCCCTAGATCATTAGGAAAACTGGCTATCAGTAGATCCCGGGCCTCTGGCATTAACTTAATTTTTAATTGCTGAGCCCACTCTTCGATATATTGTTCTAATGTCTTTCCCTTGAGATAAGGAAAATCTCTCTTCCCTTGAGCTTCCCGATAAAGCCATTTGGAAAACAGGGTAGATCTCACTTCATTGCTTTCATAAAAAACCACCATTATATCCTTTTTTCTACTGATATTTTTTTCTTTCAACAATTCCCATAATTCCTTCCGTTGAGTAATATCCACATCCTGGAACATATTCTTTAAAACAATCAGTTTTAATGAAGAAAAAAGAGTGTTACTGCTGAGAAAAGTTCTTATATCATTCATTGATGGGGGAGGAGAAAATTTATCAGAAAAATCAACTTGAAAATAAGCAGTGTTTTCCTTTTTATAAAAACTCAGCACCTGTTCCAGGTACAAAGAAGAACGAAAAGAATCTTTACCGGCAATGAAATAGAGCATTAATTGTATACAAATTTTATATTCCCGATTCTTTATTTCTGACAGTGGGGACAATAGAAGGTGGAACGACTATTCATCTTTTCTCTCTTAATTTTAGCCCCGCACAGAGGACAAGGCTCCCCTTCCCTTTGATAAACATTTAAAAAACGAATATATCCTCCTGATTTTCCATTAAGCATACGATAGGTATCATCAGCCACTGAAGTTCCTTTATACCGCAAAGCTGCTTGGAGCACTTCTTTTATCTCTTGAGCCAGTCTTGTTATTTCTTGGTTATCTAGATCCCTGCCTGTTTTCCAGGGATTAATTTTAGCCTTCCAAAGAATCTCGCTAGCATAAATATTGCCAATACCGCTAATATATTGTTGATCCATCAGAATGTTTTTTATCTTGCCCCGGAGAGGACTCAGAATCAACTTTAATTGTCGAGCATTAAACCGGGGATCTAAAGGATCCAGCCCTATTTTTTCCAATGTTAGTATTTTACTGATTTCTTCTGTTTTTAATACAGTAATACGGGCAAACTTACGCAAATCAGATAGGGCTAAGACCGCTCCATTGTTTAAGGTAAACACTAAGTGAATAAAACGATTCTGGGCATCGTTAAGGGGTCCTTTTTCCAAAGGCTGCCACTTCTCATCCTGATACTTAAATTTTCCTATTAAGAAGTGGCCCGTCATTTTCAAATGAACCCAGCAAGTCAAATCATGAGATAAATGAATTAGAATATTCTTTCCCTTCCGCTCAGTTTTCAGGATCTTCTTGTCCGATAAAAGATTCTTTGCCTGGGAAAAATTAATTTCCCCCCGGAACATCCTGGGCCAGTCAGACCAAACATCTCGAATAATTTTCCCTTTCACCTGCCGGTTTAATTGTCTCACTATAGTTTCTACCTCTGGTAATTCGGGCATAGAATTATAAAAACACTTTACTGATTAAGCTCCCGTATTTATTGAGGAGGGATATACGAAGCGTCAATAGGCAGGGTGAAAGTAAAAGTACTACCTCTGTCTAATGTTGATTTTGCCCAAATTTCTCCTCCGTGTCTTTGAACAATGTTTTTTGCTACATACAATCCTAAACCAATCCCGCTAGTTTGCTCTTTAATAACCTTATCGGATCGGAAGAATTTCGTAAACAATCGAGAAAAATCACGGGAATCGATTCCTTGTCCTGTATCCTCCACAGAAACAGCCAGAAAAGGTTTATCCTTTAGAAGATCAAGTTTAATTCTTACTTCACCATTAGAAACATTGTATTTGATTGCATTATCCACCAAAATCTCTATCACCAATTGAATACGTAATGGATCCATAGTAAAGGGATCAAGCTTAAACTGGGGAGGATAAAAAATAAGTTTTATATTGTTCTTATCTGCTGCTGGTTTGAATTTAGTAAACACTTCTTTAATAATTCCCTTGATATCA
>CAZYGB010000035.1:0-5144 GCA_964647525.1 uncultured Candidatus Saccharibacteria bacterium
TAACTGCTTTTCTACTTCTATCTCCACCGGGAGACCATGAGTGTCCCAACCGGCCTTTCTTTCCACTAAAAATCCCCTCATTGTTTTATAGCGGCAAACCAGATCCTTAAAAGAACGAGCTAGGATATGGTGAATGCCTGGCCGGCCATTAGCAGTGGGAGGACCCTCATAAAAAATAAAAGGCTGGGCATCCCGCCGTTGATTTAAGCTTTTTTGAAAAATACTGTTTTTCCTCCAAAAACTTAAAATCCCTTCTTCCCTAGAGGCAAATTCAAGAAGTGGTGTTTTTTCAGTAGAATCGTTATCTTTTTCCATAAACAACATATTTTTATTCCTTGAGCAACTCCTTTAAACTTACCGCAAAAAGACAAAAAAATCAAAATTATGATATACTTAAATTACAATAATGGCAGATTGGGCTAAAAATAAAAAAGCATATTTTGATTACGATATTCAAGAAACGTTTGAGGCGGGAATGGTTCTTTTGGGTTTGGAGGTAAAATCTGTCAAGCTAGGACGAGCTAATTTGAAAGGATCCTATGTTGTCTTAAAAGGAAAAGAGGCTTTTATGATTAATTCCCATATTCCCCCTTATCAAAGCAAGAATACTCCTGCCGATTACGACCCGGAGAGAACAAGGAAATTACTGCTAAAGAGAAAGGAAATCAACTATCTTCAGGGAAAAGCTAAACAAAAAGGCTTGACTTTAGTCCCCCTCCGCATATATAATAGAAAAAGTCTCCTTAAACTAGAATTTGCTCTAGCGAAAGGAAAGAAAAAGTTTGACAAGAGAGAAAGTATTCGCCAAAAAGAGACCAAGAGAAACATAGAAAGAGCACGGAAAGGAGAATATTAAGGGGATGTCCGGCTTCGATAGGAAGGAATCTTTAAACGAGCGAGCTGAGGAAGTCTCGTTAGCTCATTAAAATCGAGACGGCATTATTAAGTGCCAACAAAATTACTGCTTACGCTTACGCCTAACCACATTTTGTGCTTAGAGTAAACTAAGCTTACTCCCTTTAGGGAGATTCCTTAGACTGATTCTCGGTAAGTTTAAGGAATACAACATATCGGGATAGGTAAAAGTTATCTTGTCCAAGTAATTTTTACTGAAATATTTTGGACAATCTTAAGAAATTGTTTTGTTTGTTTCGTTTCTTAAGACAACTAAAAAACAAACTACGCTCGTAGAATTGTTTAATTTGAACTTTCTAGACGCGAGTTCAACTCTCGCCATCTCCACATCCTAATTATTAACAATGATTCCTCAACAAATTCGTCTTATTGATGAAAAAGGCCAACAACTGGGAGTTTTCTCTTTTCCAGAAGCCCAAGAAATAGCTACAACTAAAGGATTTGATTTGGTTGAAGTTACTAAGAGAACAATTCCCCCCATATATAAGCTAGGCGATACAGGAAAGGAGAAGTATAAGGAGGAAAAGAAAAGAAAAAAGCAACAATTAAAAGAAAAGCAAACGCTTCCCAAATCAGTTCAAATCGGATTTCAGGAAGGGGAACACGATCTTCAAACGAAACTTAAAAGGATAGAAAAGTTTCTTTCTGAAGAAAGAGCTGTAACTATAGTAATGCGTCTTCGAGGAAGAGAAAAAGCTCATTTTGATTTAGCAAGAGAAAAAATCAATAACTTTCTTAAAACCATTCCTGTTCCATATAAAATTATCAGTCCTTTAAAGAAAAGACCTCGCGGACTAGGAACAATTATCAGAAAAAATTAATCAACGTAAAAGATGGGTAAAAAAACATACCAGAAAAGACTCAAGGTCACAAAAGGAGGAAAAATTCTACGCCGGCACAGCAATCTCGGACATAATGAAGCCAAGAAAAGCAGCAAGACTAAGAGAAAAAACAAAAGAGTAATTGTTGTCAAACAGAGTATCGGTAAAGAGTTATTAAAACAACTCCATTAATATATGGCAAGAGTAAAAAGAGGACCAGCAGCTCAAAAAAGAAGAAGAAGACTCCTGGCTTATACCAAGGGATTCCGTTATGGACGAAAAACTAAATACCGTTTAGCTAAGGAAGCTTTACTACATGCTTGGGTGCATGCCTTTAATGATCGCCGCCGAAAGAAAAGAGAGAAACATCAGCTATGGCAGGTAAAGATAAATGCTGCTTGCCGACAGGAAGGACTTAATTACAGTAAGTTCATGGGCCAGCTTAAGAAAAAGGAAATACGTCTTGATAGAAAAATCCTGGCTCTTTTGGCAGAAAAACATCCTCTCATTTGGAAAGAGGTTACTAAAAAGGCAAAAGAATAATTAATGGAAAGTAAAATAAAAACCTTCTTTGGTCAATATTCCAAAATATTGACTTTAGCCCTTTCAGGAGGGCTTTTATTTTTTGGGTGGCAAGTTGCTGAAAGCTATTTGACTCCATTCTATAATCTCAGTAATCAAACTGCCATTGCCCTCAAAGCTTTATCTCTTTTATACGGTAGCGTAGTCTTTGGTAATATCTTAGCGCCTTTAATTTCATCTAAATTAGGTTTAAAAAATTCTCTTTCTTTGGGCTTTCTATCTTATCCCTTATTTATTTTTTCTGTTCTCACAAAAAACATATTATTCTTATATCCAGCAGCAATTCTTTTAGGATTAGGGGCTGGTATGAAGAGTAACTCTGAAGTAGCATATATAAGACTGGTTAGCCCGAGAAAAAAACGGGGTGGTTTCAGCGGTTTCTATGGGGCTATTGTTAGAATCGGAGCGACTCTTGGTTTGGTTTTTGCTTTAATTTATTTACATCAAAACAATTTTGCAGAGTTTTATTTCATCTTAGGTTTATTAGCGTTAATTGCTACGATTTTAATTTTCAAAAATTTAAAAGAACCTAATGATTTTCAAAAATCCCAAGAACCTAAATACTTACAGAAAAAGTTAGGGGAGATTTTCAAATTTATCTTTAATCAAAAAGTGCTTCTTTTGGCACCTGCTGGGATTGCTAGTGGTTTTATTTGGGGACTTATCGCCGGTAAAATCCCTCTTACTATCCAAACTCTTTATGGTGTAAAATGGATAGCAATCCTGTTAATAATTTTTCAAGCAACTCGTGCTGTTTTAACTCATTCAATGGGTGTTATCTCTGATAAAATCGGTCGTTTTAATATGAAATATTTATCTATTCTCTTGGCTATCGGGGGTGCTATTTGTTTTCTTTTTAGTAAAAATCTTCTAGCTTTAATTATAACTTTGTTTATGTTTGGAGTTGTCTATGCCATTGACCATAGTAATAATCCAGCTTTTTTTATGGATCTTTTTGAAAACAAGATTCAAACAGCTTCAGCAGCCACTAGTATTATCTCAACTTTCGCTGGGACAATACCTAGTTTTTTATTAAGTACCATAAAAACTGATGATTACCTGATTACAGTGGCTATTGGCTTATCAATGGTAAGTTTAGTATTTGTAAAACTTTTAGAGAGAAGAGTAAAAAAGAACAATAGATCAGTTATTGCCGTAATATAAACATTCTCTACTTCTTCGAGAGATATTAAAAATCAGAACAAATAGAAATATTCTATCCTTAGTTAAAAAATCCCTCCTTAAAGGAGGGATTTTTGCATTCAGTTCTATCCTTTCAGCGGGAAGAAATACTTCACCGTTGTTTTCTTTTTCCCTACAAAGTATGGGCGCATACGAAGAATAATGGTAAATCCAACTATTTGAGCAATAGCAACAAGTATAAATACCATTCTGAATCCAAAAGCTACTGCAAAAGAACTACCAATAATAATAGCCATGGCAGCTCCTAAATTAAAACCAGTACTACCAAGAGACCATTGAAAACTTACTCTATTAGGATTGACGTGGCGGGTAAAGATAGCATTCCAGGGAGGAACATAAAGAGCATCTCCTACTCCAAAAATAAAGTAAATTAGATAAAGTTCTATTGGGGTTCTAGCAAAAAGAAAGGCAATTGGTACTAAAATATTAAAAAATCGTCCTAAAAGAAGGGTAAAGTAGTCATCTCCCTCCCCTTTTACCTTATCCAAAGAGTCAGAAACAAATAACTGTAAAAGTCCTTTTACAATCCAGTAAATAAAGAAGCAAACACCAACAACCTGGATTGATCCCCCTTTAATATTATCAATTACATAAATAGCTAGAATAGGACTCACAAAAGCCCATCCGGTATTACAAAGAACATCAGAAATTAAGAGAGATTTAGTTATAGGATTAGCTTTCCATTTGAATAATCTTTTTAATGTATTCATAAATTGAATTTATTTTAATTAACCTGATTGATATTAAATCTTTCTTTTTCGTAAGTAAAGATAATTTCGGCATTCTTTTTTAATGCCCCTTTCAGAATGTCCTCTGCCAAAGGATCCTTGATAAAATGCCTTATGACAGAGCGGAGAGGACGGGCTCCGAAAACGGGATCATAACCCAAAGCAGCTATTTTGATAATAGCCTCCTCTGAAAAAGAAATTTTTAATCCTGTTTCCTTTCTCATTTCTTGAGAGAATTCATCTAACTGCAATTTAACAATTTTCTGTAGATTTTCTTCTGTTAAGGGACGAAAAACTATCACTTCATCAAAACGATTGACTAATTCCGGCCGAAGGACATTGGTCAATCTTTTCTTTAATTCCAGTGTTAAGCTGGAATAGGATACTCCCTGCTCTATCATCTTTTTAACCAAGGTAGATAAAGCATTAGAAGTAGCAATAATAATGGTATTAGTAAAATCTACCAGTTCTCCTGAGTTATCAGTCAGCCGTCCTTCATCAAAAACAGAAAGAAAAATATTCAAAACATTAGGTTGAGCTTTTTCAAACTCATCTAGTAGAATTAAGGAGAAGGGATTTGCTTTTACTGCTTCAGTAAGTGCTCCCGGATTTTCTCTATCGGCAGTGCCAATAAAACGAAGAATACTATTGCGATCCTGATATTCAGACATGTCAAAGCGAATCATGGCTTGTCGACTGCCGAAATAAATCTGGGCCAGAATCTTAGCCAATTCTGTCTTTCCTACCCCAGTAGGACCAACAAATAGAAAATTAGCAATAGGACGATCCACGTGTTTTAAGCCAGCTCGATACTGCCTCATAGCAGATGCTACCAATTTTACCGCTTCATCTTGATTAATAAACTGACGATGAATAAGTTCCTCCAAGTGCAAAA
>CAZYGB010000036.1:0-5067 GCA_964647525.1 uncultured Candidatus Saccharibacteria bacterium
AGGTAATGAGAGATTTCCAGGATAACAAAATTAATATTCTTGTCTCTACTTCAGTAGTAGAAGTAGGAGTAGATATTCCCAATGCTTCTCTTATGGTTATTGAAGGGGCAGAACACTTTGGCTTGGCACAATTACATCAATTCCGAGGACGGGTAGGACGCTCTCATTATCAATCTTACTGTTTTCTTTTTTCCGAGTCCTCTTCTTCTATAGTATTAAAACGACTTCAAACATTGGTAAAATGCAATGACGGCTTTCATCTTGCTGAAATAGACTTATCTCTTCGTGGACCTGGTGAATTCTTGGGAACGAAACAGTCTGGTCTTCCTGATTTAGTGATGCGTTCTCTTTTCCAAAAAGAATTAATAGAAAATGCTCATCGTCAGGCAAAAGAACTTCTCCAGGAAGATCCTAATTTAAAAAAGTGGCCTCTTTTGAAAGCCGCTCTAAAAGAATTCTCTGAAAACATCCACCGGGAATAAAGAAACGAGAATTAATTTCCCAGTATTTCTAAGCCTCAATTTTAATTGAGGCTTCTTTCTTTTCACTTTGATGCCAATAGGTGATAGTTACTAAGTCACCAATCTTAGACTTTTCCAATGCTTGAGCTAAATCAAAATTAGGGTTAATTTTATTTCCATCGATTTCCAAAATAACATCACCCTCTTGCAAACCAGCTTTTTCTGCTGATCCTCCAGGAATAATTCCCTTTTTTCCACAATCAGCTTCGTAAATGATAAAAGCTCCATAAGAGAAGGGAAGATTGTATCCCTTTTGTAATTGTTCAGCCACCAAAAAATAACGAATACCTAAGCTGGGACGGAATACCTTTCCATGCTTTTGTACGTCTTGCCAGATTACTTTTGCTCGATTAACAGGAGTGGCAAATCCCATATTTTCCACATTTAAAATAACAGCTGTGCAAATTCCTATAACTTTTCCCTGAATGTTAATTAAGGGACCACCAGAATTACCTGGATTAATAGCAGCATCGGTCTGAATCAAACCGGAAAACTCTTGAGTACTGTTTATTAATCCCGCTTTAATGTGACGAGAGAGACCAGAAACAACACCACAGGAAACAGTATTAGTAAATTCTCCCAGGGCATTACCGATAGTAATAACTCTTTGCCCTAAACAAAGAGAAGAAGAATCACCTAAAGACAGAAAAGGAAACCCCTTTCCTGAAATTTTTAAGATAGCAATATCATTCTCCTTATCACGCACTAATACTTCACCACCATAGGTTTCTCCTTGCCAAACAACAGAATAAGTGGCTGTCTCGTCTTCTACAACATGACAGTTGGTGAGAATATGACCATCAGGAGAAATAAAAAAACCGGAACAGCCATTTAATTTTACCATTCCGTTTTCATCTACCAAACCTAATTTCTGAAAAGATTGTTTATCTTTCAATTGTGATAGAGGCTGAGTCATTAAAATCCCCACTACAGCCGGAACTGCATGCTTTACTATTCGAATTATTTGTCGTGATTCTGAAAGAAACATATTAGTAAATGTGCGCGGGAGAGGACTCGAACCTCCACGCCCTTACGGACACATCCTCCTTAGGGATGCTCGGCTACCAAATTACGACACCCGCGCATAATTTAATGATTGCTTGCCATTAATTTTTAAAGATTTCTCTATTTTTATTCGCTTTCTGGACAAACAAGTAACATCTTTATTATAATACAAATTCGGGAGCAATTTCAATGACTCTGATTTGGCATATCTCAATTGATAAGTCGAATCGTTAATGCTTTTCGTAATATGACCTTTTATTCTAATAAAATTAAAAATCATCTCGCGAAGCCAATCTATATGATCCTTACTTGCCGAAATAAAAACCGTATAAAACATATAACTGCTTCGCCAACGTGGATCCCAATATGAATAAAAAGAGCCATCTCCATCAAAATGTCCCCGTAAAAAATCAAAAAAATATTTGTCAGGGATTTTAACCGCTCTGATGATTTTTGTTTTCCTCGGCATTAATCCAATACTTAATAAAAATCTATAAAATAAAACATCCCCGATTTGAACAATATAACATTTTTTATAATTCTGAGAGCCGCTTGATTTTCTGCCGATATGGAAATTAATTTGTAAGCTTTTCTGAAATTTACGAATTAATTCCAAGTCTTTAGAAGTAAAAGTGATATGTCTATTATCCGGAGATAAATTTCCGTCGGTTACTAATAACCCTATCACATAGGCAAAATTCGGCGACCATTTAATTTTAACTTTCCCTAGTGGTCTCATAAAACGATGGAGCTTTTTATATAACTGTTTTGTTTCTTATTTTTTGATTTCTTTTCTCAATTTTGCTCGAATCTTCTTTTGAGATTTAGTACGAAGAGAATATAGTTTTGACCTTCTTACGCGGGATGCTTTTATTAATTCAATTCTTTCTATCTTAGGAGAAAAAACTGGCAAAATCCATTCCACTCCTACTCCATCCAGTATTCTTCTTATTGTAATAGTAGCTCCTGGTTCTTGGCCATGTTTTCTTGCCAAAACCAGACCCTCAATTTGTTGAAGTTTACTTTTTTCTCCCTCTTTAATTTTTTGAAAAACCCTAATCGTCATACCGGGCTTGATTTCTTCTCTTTTTATTTCATTCATAGTTAATAAAAATACTAAATTATCGCTTTATACTACCACAAAATCTACTTTGGCGTCAATCTTTTAAGAATATCAGAAAGCTCTTCTGGTAAGGGTGCTTCTACCTGTAAAAGCTCCCCCTGGGGTAAAAAGAAAGAAATTTCTTGAGCATGAAGAAAATGACGGTTTAATTCCAATTGTTTTTTCTGCTTTTTTTGATACAAACGATCTCCCCAGACAGGAAACCCCAAGCTAGCTAGGTGGACTCTAATCTGATGGGTACGACCAGTTTTAGGCATCACTTCCAATAAGGTATATCCTTTATAGCGTTTTTTTACTTTATAAACAGTAACCGCTGTTTTCCCTTTTTTATTCTTTGCCTTGTCTTTAGAATAAACCACTCTTCTTTTAAATGGTCCCCGCCGGGAACGAAGAAGAGAGTACTCGATAACTCCCTTTTCTTTTTTCATTTCTCCTTCTACCAAAGCAAGGTATGTCTTGTGAATTTTTCTTTCCTTAAATAAATTCTTTAGGTAAAAAAAAATAGGATTGTTCTTTGCCACTACTAATACCCCCGAAGTGTCTTTATCTAAGCGATGAACAATCCCAGGACGAAACTTATCTTCTCCCACAGATTGAAGAAAAGGATATTTTCCAACAAGCCAGGCGGCTAGGGAAGGTCTTTCCAGAGTAGTTGCTGTCGGGTGAACAACCAAGCCTGCTGGTTTATTCAGCACTAAAAGGTTTTTATCTTCATAGATAATTTCTGGTTCAGGAGATAAAGTTAGAGGTTTTAATTCTTTTGGTGAAATTTCTTTCTCTAATTGGTAAGAAACTATATCTTTTTCTTTAAGTAGATAACTGGGCTTTATTTTTTTATGATTCACTAAAATGAGAGCTCCTTTGATGGCCTGGGCTATTTGATGCCGTGAAAATTCAGATAATCTTTCTTTAAGAAACTTATCTAATCGTATCTTACCTTCTCCTTTTTTAACAACAAAGTAATTCAATTTATTATTCATAGTATCTCCTATCCTTTAATTGCTTATAGTTATTGAACTCTCATTTATTATAACACAAAGCAAATTCTATTCATCTCTAACTTAAAAAAGGCTCTGAGTAATTCAGAGCCTTTAAAGTAACAATATCACATCAGCAAGGCATATTAAAATTATAATGATTTTGAAAACTTTAATTGAAGCCATTGCTATCGGTTCATATTTTTTCTCAGATATTCTCAGGATAGTAGTTAACATCCATCCACCATCAAAGCCAGGAATGGGAAGAATATTTACTATCCCTGCTAACAGAGAAAAGATCCCTAAAAACAGCACAGTAGCAGCAAAACCATAATTGGTAATACGCATGATTAGTATGAGAAAACTGATAGGTCCAATGCCTAGATGAGTATTAAAGGCTACAAATAATGCATTTAGTACTGAGGGGTTCAACCAGGTAGGAATAATACAGACTAGGGCGAGAATAAGATTACCAATTATTCCAGCTGAGAGAATAACTAACTTTTTCCAAACAGAAAGTTCTGTATAAGAATTTCCCAAATCGAAGTCAACATAAGCCATAAATAGGATTGCTCGCAGAGACCAGGTAGTTGCCCCCTTCCATTGATATAGCAGGTGGCCTATACCAATGCTAAACTCTTTTACAGGAACGTGAAAAATCCGTAACATAATGTAGTGCCCGAATTCATGTGTGGTCGTAACAGCAAGAAGAATTCCAATTATCACAGCTATACTAACTATAATATGTCCCATGTGACCCTCCTTCGGACCATTAGATCCAAGTAGAAACTATTATCATGAGATTCCCATAATTTCATTTCTACACCTCCTTTCTTAATTTTTCATAAAGATATAAGCAGAGAGAAAGTAGCTACAAAAATAAATTAATAACTACTTTTTCTCTGCTTATTAGGAGGCATTTTGTCAAAGTACTAAAAGTACCCTATTACAGGATATCTATGTTATATCTCTAAGATAGATAATAGTCAACAGTTTACTCCATGTCCTGGATGATGTTAGAAGCTGCTTGATACGAATTAAATAACAAAATGGGCAAGAAAAACACCACACGCTACCCATCGGGATTGGTTACCCGCCAGAGCCCTAAAGCTCAAGCCTTGTCCGTGTTTTTCTTACCCATATTAATTATACCACAGGTGTCAAACGTCATTAAACCCTAATTAAAAAAGCCTTTTAAATAAAGGTTTTTAAGGTTAACTCCATGTACTGGATTCGAAGCTACTTTAAACAAAACTGATGATGTGTCTCGCCTAGCTGAATTAGTCGGGAAAAATCCGAAAGTTTAATTCTGGTGCGCCCTGTAGGGATTGAACCTACGACCTCATGCGTGTCGTGCATGCACTCTACCACTGAGCTAAGGGCGCATTGGTGCGCACGGCAGGGATCGAACCTGCGAACCTTGGCCTTATAAGGACCCTGC
>CAZYGB010000037.1:0-5008 GCA_964647525.1 uncultured Candidatus Saccharibacteria bacterium
CTATACAAGGAGGCTAGAAATAAATGCTGGATATACTCCCGAGCAATATTATCTTCTCTCGTCTGGTTTTTAATAGATAACTCTTTGATTGTGTTTTGGCTGATCATAAATATTGTTTATTATTTCCCTCATTTTTGTTTTCCGAAAATGTTTGATATAGGTTAATAATCGAGTTTTCTTAATCTTACTTAAATCAATTCTCTCATAGGATAATTCTCTTTGCCCTAAGGCAACAAGATACAGATAATCAGCTAAAGCCTTTTCTGGTTCCGCAATTAAAACAACGGCATTCTTAATCTTAACCGGCTGATACCCATCAAAACATTCTTTTTTAATTTTTTTATAAGAAAACTTTATATTATTAACATCAAATTCCCTGGTAAGACGAGAGGTAGCTGAAATCACTTCATATATTGTTTCCGGAATTATTCCATAATAGGATAGAGCCGTCTCAAAGGATATATAAGAAGGCTGATAGATTTTATTAGCTATCTCAAATTCATGAGGAGGATTTGACTTAAGAAAATAAAAACCCTTTCTCACTCTCACTATAAATCCTATTTTAATATAACGAAAAATACTTCTTTGGGCTGCTGAATAATTAACCTCTAAGATCCTCTGGTAATCTAAAATTGTAAACAGTTTTAATCCTGCCTTTTTAAACTCTTCCTGAACCAAAATAGAACTGATTTTTTTTCTGTAAGGATGTTTCATTTAGAAGACGATATTGTCTTATAGATGAAATGTACCATAGAAAGATATTGAAGTCAACAATGACAGTTTGGTCTCTAAAATTTGATTATTGAATTCTAGAGATATTTTCTCCGAGCAGCTTTATGTTCTTCAAAAGTCTGAGAAAAAATTGTCTTCCCTGTTTCCCTATCAGTCAAATAGTACCAATAATCATTACTTTGAGGATTGAGAGCTGCTTTAATGGACTCCAGCCCTGGATTACCTATAGGAGTGGGAGGCAAACCCTTATATTGATAAAGATTATAGGGAGAATCTATTTTAAAAGAATCAACTGTTAACTGACAGTTTTGAAAAGATTTATCCTGGGCATAGCATATAGCTGCATCCACCTGCAGAGGCATATTAATCTTCAATCTCCTCCAGAGAATATCAGCTATCATAGCTTTATCTTCCGAACTTTGTACCTCCTTCTCTAAAAGAGAAGCCATAGTTAAAATTTCATAAAAATTATGCTCCCTCGACACAGAGGATAAATAAACAGGAGAAACCTGGACAGCAAAATTATTAAGGAAGATGTTAATCATTTCCTCCTCTGGTAAACCAGAGGGAAGATGATAGGAATCAGGAAAAAGATATCCCTCTAAAGAAGCATCCTTTGGGGCTCCCTGGAAAAGAGAATGATAAGCAGGATCTTTAGAAAAATCCTTCACCTGCCATTTTTCTAAAGAAATATTAGCAGAAATAATTTTATCCTTCTGAAGATTCTTTTGGATATCAAAAAGAGTATCACCAGGCTTAATAAGAAAAGTCTTTTGTATTGTATGATTATCAGTAATTAGCTCCACTATTTGTTTAACAGAAAGAGGGGGAGAAAATGTATAAACACCAGCTTTAATCTCTGTGTCTTTATTAACCATCCTGGTGTAAAACTGGAAAATTAAACCAGAAGAAATATATTCTTCCTGTTTTAGACGTTGGGCTACAGAAACCAGATTTTCCCCATAACTAATAGAAAAAGATTTTTGATTATCAAAATATTGCGGTTTATTCACCAAAGAGAAAGAGACCATAACAATAATGCAGGCTCCAATAAACACAATAGTTTTTCCAAAGGTAAATTGATCTTTCATATTTTAGGATCTACTCCTGATCATATTGTTTATTATCCCTAAAGCCATAAAATCAGCTATCAGATGGGAGCCCCCTAAAGACATAAAGGGCAAGGCAATACCAATAATGGGAAGCAATCCTAAATTCATTCCAATATTAATAAATACTTCTGTTATTAACTTAATGGTAAAACCAATAGTAAACAATTTACAGAAATTATAGGGCAACACTAAAGCCCAATAAACCAAACGATAAATTAAAACAGCATAGCAACCCAAAAGCAATAAAATACCCACCAGTCCTAATTCTTCCCCCAGGGCAGCAAAAATAAAATCACTCTTCGCCAAGGGCAAGAACCGCAAATGAGTTTGAGTCCCCCATCCTAACCCCTTGCCAAAAAAACCACCGGAACCAACAGCAATCAAGGCCTGCTCCCTGTTATACCCTGCTCCCAGAGGATCAGTTTGGGGATTTACAAAATTCAAGAGACGAGTTTTTTGATAGGGTTCGAGGAAAAAAGACCAGCCCAGGCTAAATAAAACAGCAAAGATAATTAAAAGGATAATTACCTGTTTCAGCCTAATCCGGCTTACTGCCACCAAACCTAACCAAATCAATCCTAAAACAATGGCTCCCCCAAAATCAGGCTGAGCAGCAACAAACAGCATGGGCAGAAAGGCAAAAGTACCAGAAGCCACTAAATAGGGAAACTGCCAGATTTCTAAATGACGCGAAGACAGATATTTGGCTAAAATTAAAATTAAAATAATTTTAGCAAACTCAACAGGTTGAAAATTAAAGAAACCAAGACTAAACCATCCACTGCTACCATGACTTTTTGTCCCGATAACCAAAACCAAACCTAATAATCCAAGAGATATACCATAAAGGAAAAGAACAACAGAAGAGGAATTAAAAATTCTCCAGTCAATTCGGGAAAAGAGGAAAAAAATCAATACAGCTATTCCCAAAAAAAGAAGTTGTCTTTGAAAAGAAAAAAAAGGAGAACTATCCTGAGAAGATAAACTCCCCAAGACAGATAACCCTAAACAAATTAAAATAATTAAAGAGGAATATAATAAAGTATCAGTTTTCTTCATGGTCTTTCCTTTCTCTGTTTACTAAGGAGAACTGATAAAGGCATTATCCTGATCAAGAATATTAACATTAACTACTTTTTCACAAATAGTGACTTCAGAAGGAAAACTTCTCCGGTACCATTGAATAACGAAAGGAATAGACTTATTGGCAGGAATATCTTTTATGGGTATTATCCCTACTGCTAAATTATTATGCTGGGTGTCACAGACAATAACCTCTACAGTTCCCTCATGCCAGTTAAACGGGGTACTGTTAAAAACATCTCCTTCAATCTTTAAGGAAGCTTCGTATGGTTCTAACCCCCCTTCTCCTTCAGCAGCCTGCTGAGCATAAATTTCATTTAATTTAGCTCTTGTTTGAGGCCCCACCTGACCAGTCGTATCAATACCGTATTTCTTTTGAAATCTTTTCACAGCTGCCTCTGTTAATTCTCCAAAATAGCCTGTTTGCTCTCCTTCCGGGTAGATCTGGGGATCCCAGTGTAATACTTTTTGTAGATTGTATACTTCCTCTCCCTCCATTCCTTTTTTAAGAGTTTGGGTAAAGGTATAGATATTTTGAACATGAGTTACCGGTTTTTTCCCATAAAGCTCATTTAATTTACCCCTGGTCAAATCACCCACTTCTCCAGTATTTCTAATACCATATTCCTTTTGAAATCTTTTCACGGCTGCCTCTGTCAACTTACCAAAATATCCAGAAACTTCCCCTTCCGGATAAATTTTAGGATCCAAAGCCAGAACTTTTTGCAGATAATTTACTTCTGTTCCTGACATCCCAGGACGTAAGGTCTTGGTAAAGGTATAAATATTCAAGCTATTGGGATTGTAGGCCTGATAAGTGTATTCACTGGCCTTGGGATAAGTTATTTTCATATTAGAAAGAACAAAGGGATCTCCCGCTTCCAGATTTAACCCTTCTACAGCTTTTGCCCATACCACTGTTTGAAAATCAACAGTTACTTGTACTTCTTTGGGTGTAAAACCTGTTTCTACCTGAGGAAGCAGAAATGTTTTTGATTCGTGGGGAAGAATAAAATTCGATTCCATAAATTCCTGCTTCTCCCCGTTTTCCCCCAGGATAGTGACTTTATAGGAAAAATTCTTCACTCCCCATTCCATACTGGAATTAGCAATGTTAAATAAGATATCAATTGTCTTATCATCAGCAGGAGGTAAAAATCGGGGTGTTCCGGACATAGAGAGAGGAGGACTATTCTTAAGGGCACAGGGAATACAAAGACCGCCACAATCTGTTTCTAGCTCCCCCTGATTCTTTCTGTTATCAAAACAAGTAGCATCAGGACGACGAACCAGATAAACTATTCCTCCAATAGAAGCAAAGATAGCAAAAGCCACTAGGGCTATTGTTATTTGTTTAATTAAACGTTTTTCCATATTAAATAGTATAGCATAAAAAATATGTATAAAAAAAGCCCCCGGCAAAACCTACTTTCCCCTTACGAGTATCATCGGCGCCTACCACTTTCACTTCTCTGTTCGGAATGGAAAGAGGTGGTGCATAATAGGCTAAATCACCAGGAGCAATTTTTTAAAAAATAGAAAGTATGTAAATCAATTATCCTTTCACTAAAGATAGGAAAATTATTCAGTATATTAGTACTCCTCGGCTTAACCCATTACTGAGCTTCCACCTAGAGCCTATCACCAACGCTTGCATTGGTTTTTACCTGGTCATCTTCCAGGAACTTAATAACGATACCTAATCTCGGGGTAGGCTTCGCACTTAGATGCTTTCAGCGCTTATCCCTTCCAAACATAGCTACCCGGCAATGCTCTTGGTAGAACAACCGGTACACCAGAGGTTTGTCCAAAGAAGTCCTCTCGTCAAGTTATCCCTTTATTTCTAAAGGCTTAGACTATATCTTCACCCATCTAAATTTCCACTTTATGAAAATTTTAATGGGGTCGGCGTATTATAGAAAACTAAAAGTTCCCTATCTCATCCACTAAGTAGTGGAATCAGTCGTTACGGGGACTAATATTTTATTATTAGTCTTCCCACGATATTGCCTGTTAATTTTATGGTCCTCAAATAATTACAGCATAAATTTGTGGACTTAAACAAATTTATTTATAGCAAC
>CAZYGB010000038.1:0-4756 GCA_964647525.1 uncultured Candidatus Saccharibacteria bacterium
TTAAATCTTTAAAATACTTCCACCCTTTTCTGGTTAAAATCTCTGTTTGCTCATCATAACATCCTGTCAAAGGATTTGCTCCAAACAAACCTCCTCCCCGTTTATAAAGTTCTTTATTTGACAATCTTAGTCGACAACACATACTTCTAACCTCCTCTGGCTTCATATCAGAGTTAACAAAATTACTAAAATAGGGAATGCCATACTTAGCAGTCATCTTCCAGATATTTTCATAAACAGGATTATCCCAATCAAAATCCTTGGTAATACTGTAAGTGGGAATAGGAAAAGTAAAGACCCGGCCGCTAGCATCACCTTCTACATAAACCTCCGCTAAAGCCTTATTAAGAATATCCATCTCTTCCTGAAAATCTCCATAAACTTCCTGCTGAGGCTGACCCCCAGACAATACCGGCATATTTTTATAGTAGGAAGGAACCTTTAAATCAAGAGTAATATTTTCGAAAGGTGTATTCCCTGTAATAAAAATCTTACCTTGGCGACGGGCAATTACAGTTTCATTCTTAGTGTGAACTGACCAAATTACTCCTTTATAGTTAACCCCTTCTATTTTTTTAATATAGGTTTCAGGATGCTTAATAAGCCTTAAAACATAGATATCTTTGTTGCCAATAGTAGGTTTTCTCTTCAAAACAGTGCCTCCATATCCTGCCCCAACTAGTATTCTTTGCAATCCGTCCAATATGTCCATTTCTGTTGTAGATATTTTACATCCCTCAGAACCATCTCCCTTCAAATAGGTTTCCAAGAAGAGACGGGATTGTCTTTTACTTAAGTTTAACAAAATTTCAGGAATGAAATGAACATTCTCTCTGGTACCAAACCACTTATGAATAACTTTGGAACTTTCTGCATTTAGTCTTAATCTACAAACTTCATCTCCTAAAGCAGCTGTTTTGTACTCTGAATATTTAAATTTAAAATGCTTTAAGAGCTTAATTATTTCTTGGTAATTTTTTTTGTTCTTAATCTTAGATTGATAAATAGAAATTCTGTAACAACTACGATATTTTCCTGGTCTCTCTATAGTCCCTTCACTAATAATCCAGGACATTAATTTTATCTGTTCATCGCTTAACTTTGCATCCTGCTTTATATTTTCTCCAGCAATAGGCAGAATAAATGGAGATTTCAATTTCATTACCTCTTCTATGGGTTCCAAAATATACTCCTTACTCTGAAACTTTCTTCTTACTACCCTATGTCTTGGAGAAATAAGTTGATCTTGAATACGATTGTGTAAATGATACATCGTCCCTTGATATTGTTTTCTAAATATAAAGCTTACTTTTTTATCCTCTAGGGCTTTGGTTTTTAGGTTAAATGTTGTAATAGTATCTCCTTTTTTAATTTCCTGGTAATTTTTCCAGCCGGTTGCACTTAATATTTCTGTATCTTCTGAAATACACTGAAAACCTACCCGGGTGGGTACGTTAGCATTAAAAAGAAATTCCTGTAAACATTGTTTCACTTCCTCATAATTTAAATTATCATAATGAATAAAGGGAGCTAACAATGTATCAAAATTAGAAAAAGCTTCCGCGCCGGCTGCTTCTCCTTGAAGAGTGTAAAAGAAATTTACCACTTGCCCTAAAGCAGTACGAAAATGTTTGGCTGGTTTGGATTGGATTTTTCCTGATACACCCCCAAATCCCTTGAGAAGAAGATCATAAAGATCCCAACCGCAACAATAAGCTCCTAAAAGATCTAAATTATGAATATGAAAGCCACCATTTTCTACTGCTTCCCGAATGTCCTTGGTATAAACACGATTAAGCCAGTACTGTTTAGTAACATGAGAGGCCACATAATGGTTTAACCCCTGAAGAGAAAAGGCCATATTGCTATTCTCTTTTTTCTCCCAGTCATCCCCTCGAAGATAGGTATCCACCAAGTCTAATGCTTTTTGATCCGCTATCTTAGCCTCCCGAAGTAAACGTCTCTTTTCCCGATAAAGAATATATGCCTTGGCTGTTTCTATTAAATCAGCCGTAATTAATACTCCTTCTACCGTATCTTGAATTTGCTCTACAGAAGGAATTTCATCTTTTTCAAGACGACGGTTTAAAAGATTAACTGTCTCCTTTGTTAAATCACGGGCCAGGGTTCTTCCTCCTTCTGAAGTGCTGGTCAAAGCTTTATAGAAAGCCTCCTCTATTTTTTTCTGTTGAAAACAGACTTCGGTACCATCTCTTTTGGTAACAAACTTAATTTTATTGGAGAAAGCTTTTTGAGGAGGCATATGATTAATAATTTTAAATTTTTAACATTAAAAAACAATGCAAAAGCAAAAACATTTATTTAATTCCTAACTCACTAATTAGTCGTCGTCTTCCTTCTGTTTCTTTTTCCTTAAACGAAGGAAGGTAGGTATTTCTAATTCTTTATCATTGGCAAAGGAGTCCATTAGTTCATCCTCCTCCTTGCCTTGGCTTTCTTCTTTCACCACATCCACCGGGATATTCATCTCCATCGGAAGCATTGGTTCTCTCAACCTTGTTTCTCCCTCAAAGCCACCAGCCACAACAGTAACTTTTATTTCTCCCTTCTTTAATTCCTTATCAAAACTGGTACCAAAAATTACTTGGGCATCTTTGGCAATGGATTCAGTAATCACTCGAGCGGCATTATGAATTTCTACCAGGGACATATCTTTTCCCCCCGAAACATTGAATAGCACCTGAGTGGCCCCTTCAATGGAAATATCCAATAGAGGAGAATTAATGGCCAATTGAGCAGCTTTTTGAGCCCGGTTAGTACCTCGGGCCTTCCCTATTCCCATTAAAGAGCTACCCGCATTATTCAAGGTGGTTTTAATGTTAGCAAAATCTAAGTTAATCAAACCAGGATAAGTAATCAAGCTGGAAATTCCCTGTACCCCCTGATGAAGAATATCATCAATCCGACTAAAAGCCTTTAGGATAGGAGTATCTTTCTCAATCACGTTAAAAACCCGATCATTGGGGATGGTAACAATAGCATCCACTTCGTCAAAAAGCCTTTGCCAGGCTTCCTCTGCTATTTCCATTCTCTTGCTTCCCTCAAAATTAAAAGGTTTCGTCACCACAGCTACCACTAAGGACCCTGCCTGTTTGGCTAAATTTGCTACAAAAGGCGCTGCCCCTGACCCTGTTCCTCCTCCTAAACCACAGGTGATAAATGTCAGGTCACTATTTTGAACAACCTTGTTAATATCTTCCGCATTTTCCTCTGCTGCTTCCCTTCCCTTCTGAGGATCCATTCCTGCTCCTAACCCCCGGCAGGCATTGGTACCAATCTGAATTTTTACATCAGCCTTGGTGTAATGAAGTCCTTGGATATCCGTATTAATAGCTACAAACTCAACTCCCTCTATCTTTTTTTCCTTCATTCTTGTGACAACGTTCCCCCCGGCTCCTCCTACTCCCACAATTTTGATACGAATGTTCTTCCTAGTCTTGTTAATAATCTTAGGAACAATCTTACGAATTCTTCTCTTTCTTTTTCGAGGTTTTATCTTTTCCGCCTTTTCCTTCCGGACTTTCAGTTTTCTAATCTTTACCTTCTTTTTACGGGAAGGAAGAGCCTTTTTTATCCTCTTGTTTTTTTTGCTGCTTTTTCTAATTTTTCTTTTTTTCATAATGTATTAAAAATATGAAGTAAGAATTTAATTATCAAACGTTAAAAAGAAAATTTTCCTTTAAAAAAATTAGTCAGGCGTATCCAAAAATCAGATCCGTTCCCTCCCTCCCAATAATCAGTATATGCCACCTGGAGCAATCCCAGAAGAGCAACATAACTGGGATCAGGATTATCCTGGTACCAATCCAGTTGGGGATGAACTATCCGTACCGGTAATTTAAATTTATTCCGAGCTAGATCGGTAATGAGAGCCATTTTTGCTCCTCCTCCCGAAAGAATTATTCCTCCTGGTAATTTGCCAAAACGATCAATATCTTTCAATCTCTGAGCTACTAAATTAAATGTTTCATCTAACCGGGCTTCTATTATCTCAGCCAACAATTTTTTGCTAACCCTTCTCTCTTCCCCAGCTTCAGTCTCCTCCCAATACTGAGTCAGATCAATTGTTTCCCCCCGAGAAATTTTCTTTGCTGTCGCCACTCCTTCATTAATCTTAATTTTTTCCGCTATATCAACATATGTTTGCAACCCTACCGCAATATCATTGGTAATATTTGTTCCCCCTACTGGAAACACTTTCAAGTCAAGTAATTCATTGTTTTCGTAAATACACATACTGGTTGTCCCGGCTCCTAAATCTATCATGACGGCACCTAAATCTCTGTCTTGAGCAGTTATGGCTACTTCTGCTTCTGCCAAAGGAAGAACAAAACGAGGATTCAAGTCCAAACCAATCATTTCTCCTAGATGATCTATTTTGCGGAGGGCGGGATTAAAAGCATCCACTAAAAGGGCTTCCACTTCTAAACGCAATCCTTTCATCCCTAGGGGATCTTGCACCATGGTCGTTCCGTCAATAATATAGTTCTTTATAACGCTTTGCACTAAAGTCCGATTGCGTTGGGGAGCTAGGGCAGCAGCAGCCTTATTGGCTCGTTCTTTATCATCTGGAGTGATTTCTTCATCGGGACGGGAAACAATAGCAGTACCCTTAGAAGAACGCATTTCCAAATGAGGACCGGCTATTCCAGTGATAGCGCTTTTAAACACAACATTATTAAGTACCCCTTCCATTTTTTCAATCAAGCTGTCTACCTGCTCCGCTGCACCTTTA
>CAZYGB010000039.1:0-4717 GCA_964647525.1 uncultured Candidatus Saccharibacteria bacterium
GACGCGAGTTCGATTCTCGCTGAGTCCACCGTTTATCAACATTTTGTTATCCACATTTTAGCATTAACTAGCATGACCTCAAATTGTTTACCGTGAAACAAAGTAAGGTCTTTTTTATCTCAAATTTAGGTTTTAAGCCCACAAATAAGCCAAAAATGCTGGTTTGCCCATGGTTAAGCCTTTTCTGGACCAAAAAGGCAGAAATGGCTTTGTTGATATTGTTTCACACTTTGTTTCACGCAATGTGACACGATAAACATTTTACTTAAAAGAGCAAAATCTCTAAAAGTAGTACAATTTATTCTTTTAATCCTTAAATTGATACAATGGCGCCTTTTCTCACTTCTTGTGGGAAACTTACTCTCGAACTCATTCCTTTTTAAATCCCTTTTGTAATTTCGTAAATTATTCAAGAACGTAGACATTAAATAAATATTGCTCTTTATTTAGGAGACAATAAATCTTATTATTGACATATAATAGATACTATGTTATACTAATATCACTTGACTCGAAAGAAGATTTGATATAATATGATAGTAAGTTGAAAGATCGCCCAAAGCGATCTTTCTTAATAAGAAATAAAATAAATAATAAAATGTTTGATTTAAAAAATCTCAATCCCCTTATTCGTCAGATTTCTGATGATAAAGGGCTAGAAGAAGGAGCAGTTCTTGAAGCATTGGAAGCAGCACTAGCTGCCGCTTATAAAAAAGAATATGGACAGAAAACACAGATTGTCCGCTCTAAAATTGATTCTAAAACAGGAGCAGTTAAATTTTGGCAAGTAAAAATTGTTGTTCCAGAAACAATGATTCTCACACCAGAAGAGGAGGAAGAAAAATTAAGTTCATCTCCTCAAACAACAGAAAAAGACGAAGAGAAAGAAAAGAAAATTAAATTCAATCCAGAAAGATACATCCTATTAGAAGAAGCAAAAAAAATAAACCCAGATATTAAACCTGAAGAAGAAATAACTTTTCCCCTGGAAACAAAAGCTGAATTTGGTCGCATTGCAGCTCAAACAGCAAAGCAGGTTATCCTTCAAAAATTGCATGAACTAGAAAAGGAAGCTATCATTTCTGAATTTAAGGAAAAAGAAGAAAAAGTAGTAGCAGGTACTATTCAAAGAATTGAAAGAGGAATTGTTTACGTTGATTTAGGAAAAACGTTTGGTGTACTCTATCCTAATGAAGGAATTCCTGGTGAGCATTATCAGGTAGGCGGAAGAAAGAAATTCTTCGTACTTCGTTTAGAAGAAAAAGGGCGTGGCCCCATGATTCTTTTATCTCGTTCTCATCCTAAATTTGTATCCAAGCTTTTTGAAATGGAAGTTCCAGAGATAGCTGATGGTATTGTCGAGATAAAATCAATTGCCCGAGAGGCAGGGAGAAGAACAAAAATTGCTGTCTTTTCCAATGAGGAAAACATTGATCCGGTGGGCTCTTGTGTGGGTCAGAAAGGAACAAGAATTTCTACCATTATTGATGAACTAAACGGAGAAAAAATAGATATTATTCCTTTCTCTGAAGAACCAGCTAAATATGTAGCTGCTGCTCTTGGTCCAGCAACAGTAAAAGAATCAGAAGTCGTTTCAGAAAAAAGAGAGGTAAGAGTTTTTATCCCTCCCGAGCAAATCTCTTTAGCTATTGGCAGAAATGGCCAGAATGTTCGTTTAGCAGCCAAACTAACCAGCTGGCGAATTGATATTCGTTCTGCTATGTCCCCTGAAGAAATAATTAAAGGAGGAGTAGCAGAAGCGAGTGATGAAAAAGAAGAAGAGCAGACAGAAGAAAAAAAATAAATTAATATCAATTTATGGAGACAAAAATTACTAACCTCCCTCATTCCCAAATGGAGATTATTATTCAGTTAAACAAAACTGATTTATCTCCCTTTGAGAAAGATGCCCTCAAGGAATTGGGGGAAAAGATGGATATTCCTGGATATCGGCCAGGCACAGCTCCCGAGGAATTGATAAAGAATAAGGTTTCCCTCTTAGAAATTGATGAGAAAGCAGCCTTGAGAGCAATTGAAGAAAAATATCCTCAGGTATTAGAGGAAAAGAAAATTAATGCTGTTGGCTATCCCGATATTAAAATCACCAAGATAATTCCTGGTAAGATGGTAGAATTTAAAGCTATTGTAACGGTAATTCCTTCTTTTCAGTTATCAGATTACAAAGAAATTGCTGCTTCTATGCAGAAAGAAAGAAAGCCTGAACCTGTACAGAAACAAGAGATAGAAAATGCCCTTCATTGGTTACAAAATTCTCGAGCTTCTCTAAAGCCAGTCAATCGTCCCATAAAGGAAAACGATTTAGTAACCATTGATTATCAAATTAAGAAAGATGATAAAACAATCAAAAACGGCACTGATAAAAATTACTCTTTCATCTTAGGTAAGGGACATTTTCTGCCTGGGTTTGAAAACAAAATTCAAGATATGACCCCTAATAGTACTAAGACTTTTCCTTTAAAGGTTCCTGCAGATTGGGAAGAAAAGGATCTTCAGGGTGCCAATCTGGATATTGTAGTAACACTAAAGGAAGTTAAAGAAAGAGAGCTCCCACTCCTTGATGATAAATTTGCTCAAATGTTAGGCAAATTTAAGAATCTTCAGGAATTGAAAGCTAACATTGAGAAAGGGCTAAGTGAAGAAAAACAACAAAAAGAGAAAGAAGAGTGGCGCCTTAACGTTTTAGATAAAATTACCAGTCAGATTAAAATAGAGATTCCGGAACTTCTTGCCAAAGCAGAATTAACCAAAACGATGCAGGAATTAAAGGTCCAAGTAGAAAATATGCAATTGCCTTTTGATAAATATCTGGAACAAATAAAAAAAACAGAAAAGGATTTAGAAAAAGAACTTTATCCTCTTGCAGAGAAGAAGGTAAAAACATCATTAGTAATCAAAAAAATTGCTGAACAAGAAGATATTACTGTCTCCCCTGGAGAGATAAAAGAGAGAAATGCCGAAATTATGCGGCAAATTCCTGATTCACCGGAAAAACAGCAAATTAAAGAGGAAAATCTAAGTGCTTTTGCTTTAGGATTGATCCGAAGCGAGAAAGTTTTCCAATTTTTGGAAGGACAAAAAGGAAAAGAAGCAAAAGAAAAGAAATAATAGAAAGCACCATTCCTATCCTATCCCAGATATTGTAACCAAAGCGCAAAGTAACTGTATTCTGGGTAGGAATTACCAGCATAAAAGAGGGACTAACCAAATAGGGACCCTTTCCTCCTTCTACCTGCCAACCAGGAAAATATGTGTATTTTACCAAGTGGGGGTAGTTAGGATAGGGGGTATAAAAAGTTAAGCTATCATCCTGGACAGAAACTATTTTCAGAGAAGAATTCATCTTCTCTGTTTTTTTTGAATCAAGAGAGATTTCACTATAATTGTCTAGAACAACCTTTTCTTTTTTATCGTGATAGAACACCAGAAAATGAGAAAAATCCATTTCTTTATACCAATCTATTGATTTCTCCAGCCAACCTTTTTTAAAGGGATACAGCTGAATCTGTGGGAGTATTTCCACCAGGGAAGATTTAGGGACTTGATAAATGCTGAATTCTCCCCTATCTGCTAATTTAACTAAATTATGATCAGCTAATTCTTTAATATCATCTGTAGAGGCAACAAAGTATTGAGCTCCAAATAACTGGAGATGCCTTACTCCTTTTTCAAAATCAAAAGAAGGATAGTCCAAACCGGCAATAGCAGAGGTAGGTGTTTTTGTCGTTTCTGCCTGATTAATAAAATGAAAGTATCCTGATAATGACGACTCAATTAATAAGCCTTCAAAAGTAGGTTTCTGATCCCAAATAGGTAGGTTCTCTAATACCCGGGGAGTGCCAAACTTGTCATATTCTCCCCGATATTCCCACATTACTCTTCCATACGGTAGACTTTTTAGATAAATACCTAATTCTTTTAATTCCGGCCAGGCAACTTTATTTTCTATTCCTTCATAGTTCCACTTTTCCCAAGAAGAGATATAGTTTACCCGAGCAGGAATATATCGTACAACCATATAGCCGCTGAATAACAGCAATAAACTTGTTCCGAGAAAAATGAATCTTCTTTTCTTCCGATTAAAAATTCTTTCTAGATCCTGCCACCAACTTCCTAGGGCATAGGCAGCAAAAAGAAGTCCTCCCATTAGGATAAAGGGAAGAAAACGAGCATTCCAAATACTGGAGTGATTTAAAAGTAAAAAAGGAATAAAGGCTGCCAGAATAATACCTATAAAAGGAAGTACTTTTTTATCCTTGCGAAAACAGGCATAAATAAGGCCACCTAAGGCTATCCATTGCCAGAATACAAGGGCAGAAGGAAAAATTTCATCAATCTTCCAGACCCTTGTCCAGCTCATTTTAGAACTATAGGCCAGTAATTTAATAAAGGGCAGGGACCAGAAAGCTGTTAAACAGAAAGAAAAGCCAAATACTTTAATCAGGAAAAGAAAAGTTTGCTTTCCTTTCTTTTCAATCATATTCCATCCCAATAGAAGAAAGGTAAAAAGAAGGGCTACTATGACAGTAAAGGGATGAGTCAAAACCATTAAAGAAAGGATCAATATTAAAAGAATGATGTGACGCTGCTCTCTCACTCCCCTTACTAATAGGCCAATGAATAGGAAAAAGATGGCAAAAGCAAAAGAATAGGAAAATTCTCCCGCTAGAGTACTGGGGATATTACCTCCATAGATAGA
>CAZYGB010000040.1:0-4653 GCA_964647525.1 uncultured Candidatus Saccharibacteria bacterium
CTTCTCTTCTGATCTTAAGAACTTTAATTAAAGCAGGAATAGTACCAAGCATTGTTAAGGATTACAAATTACAGAATGAAGATGCAGAGGTAGTAATTATTTTAGCAGCTATTCTTCATGACTCAGGACATGCCATTCATCGCTACCGACACGAAGTAATGTCTACAGTGTTTACCTCTCCCATTATTGAGCGGCTTATTGATGGTCTTTATAAAGGGAAAGAGAAAACAATTGTGAAATTTGAGATTCTCCATGCTATTTATTCCCATGAACCTAGTGTAGTCCCATTAACTATTGAGGGAGGGGTGATGAAGATTGCTGATTCTCTGGACATGGAGAAAGGAAGAGCCCGGGTTCCTTATCGTATTGGAAGTGTCAATATTCATTCTCTATCAGCTATGGCAATTGAAAAAGTAGAAATTCTTGAGGGCGAGGAAAGACCAATAAAAGTAATTATTCACATGTCTGATTCAGCAGGCATATTTCAAGTTGATGATTTGCTGAGAGAGAAAATGCGAACTTCAGGAGTAGGACAATTCTTTACCATTGAAGCATGGTTGACAAGGAACGGAGAAGAAAAGTTACTTAAAAAGATCCAGATTTAATATTAGCAAAATCAGGGAAACGAGAAAGGACCAAGATTTCTTAGTCCTTTATTTTTAGATATTATGTAGCTTTGCCACTTGGATACCTAATCAAAATTATTTTATCACTCTTCCATATTTTAGTCAGATTAAAGACCAAAAGAGAAAACCCTTGCTTTTTTAAAAGAAAAGGAGTATAATATGATCGAGTGAGTGGTTGCTATACTGCGGAAGAAGTTTCTTCTTCCTCAATATGGCCTAGTTATTTGTTGCTCGTCCTGGCTTTGCTAGGGCGAGTTTTTTTATATATCCTTGATTAGCTAGAAATAATGGTTTAAAATAAGGAGAGAAGAGATATTTTAATGGGATCTCGAAGGCTAAGCACTCACTCAAAACAAATAATGTAGGAGTATACTCTTTCGGGGTCCCACTAAGATATTTGTTATCAATAATGGGTTATGCTGAAGATTAACAAGAATATTGCCTTAAAACAGCAAAATACCTTTCGTATTGGAGGAAAGGGGCAGTACTTTATTCAGGTTACTAACAAACAACAACTCCAAGGAGCTCTTCTTTGGGCAGATAAACAATCAGTGCCCTTTTTTATTTTAGGAGGTGGTTCTAATGTACTTTTTCCTGATGGTGTTTATCATGGTTTAATAATTAAAATAGCGAATGACAGAATAAAAAAGATTGGGAAGAATAGTATTACTGTTGGGGCAGGAATGCCTCTTCCGGAATTAGAAAAGAAATTTTTGCAGCATAACTGGACAGGGATAGAATGGAGTAACAAGATTCCAGGAACAGTAGGAGGTGCAGTATGTGGAAATGCCGGAGCATTTGGTAAAGAAATGAAAAATTTAGTTAAAATGGTTATTGCTATAAATCCTCATACTCTCGAAGAAAAAAATTATTCTTTATCCCAATGCAAGTTTTCTTATCGAAAAAGTATTTTTAAGACAAATCATGAAATTATTTTGGAAGTTGTGTTAAAAACCAAAAAAGGAAAGAAAAAATTGATTCAAAGGAAGAGACAAACATATCAAGAATATAAAGTTATAAAACAACACCTTTTTGAATATCCTTCTGCCGGTAGTGTATTTAAAAATATTTTGATCAAGAATACTCCCTACGCTAAATCTTATCACAAATATCCCGGGTCTATTGAAGGATATCTCCTTATTAAAGGGAAAAAGGTCCTTATTAAGGGAGGTAAGCTTTCTACGGGCTGGCTTATTGAAGAGTGTGGTTTGAAAGGGGTAAAGAAAGGAGATGCAATGGTTTCTGAATTTCATGCTAACGTGATTGTAAATTTAGGAAAGGCAAAAGCAAAAGATGTTTTGTATTTAATTGATCTTTGTAAGGAAAAAGTTTGGAAAAAATTTACAATTAATTTAGAAGAGGAAATTATTGTTATACACTATTGACACAGTTTTTAAATGCGGTAAAATTAAGTAAGAAACAAAAAATAAATAAATAGTGGATAACTTTTTTAAATTTTATTTTAAATAAATTCCTCTCAATAAAACAAGTAGTGTCTCTTAAGGACAAATTTCTAAATGGTCGACTGCTTGTCTAATAAATAAAAAAATCATGGCAAAAAAAAGAAAAACTACTAAGAAAAAGAGAGTAGTTAAGAAAAAGAAAGTAATCAAGAAGAAGAGAGTAGTTAAGAAGAAGAGAGTAATTAAGAAAAAGAGAGTAATTAAGAAAAAGAGAGTAGTCAAGAAAAAGAGTGTAGTCAAGAAAGAGGCTCCTAAGAGAAGAAAGAGGAGAAAGAAGAGAAAATAGATTTTCTTAGAATCAAGATCTAAACCCCGTTCTGTTTTAAAGAACGGGGTTTGATTTTAAGCCGTTTTTTGCTAAAATAGAAGAAATATGAATATTAAAATAACTTCCCCCCAGGGCAATCTCTTGACCTCGGAGAGGGAGGATTTAGAAAAAAAATTGACTCGTTTGGAAAAATTAACTCGTCATTATGGAGACAAGGCAGATCTGGAGGTAGTAATAAAGAAAATTCTTCCTCAGGAAACAGGAGAAGTCTTTTCAGCAGAAGCAAAATTTATGATACCGGGAAAGGATCTTTATTGTCGAGTAAGGGCTAAGAGCATAAATACGTTGGGGGATAAATTAAAAGATAAGTTAAGAAGTTTGATTGTTTCTCAAAAAGGAACAAAAATAACACACTGGCGCAGAATGACTCGTATTTTTAAACGGAGACGTAGGTTTTAATTTTGATTGGTTATGGGATTATTAAATATTTTTTTTAAAAATCCTAGCGATGTTTATTTGAAACAGAAGAAGGCTGTAGGAGAAAAAATAAACTTACTAGAAGAAGAAGTTTCCTCTCTCTCTCGGGAGGGTTTTTTAGAAAAAGTAAAATCATTACGGCAGCAGATGAAAGAGGGAATTTCTTTTAATGAATTTTTACCGGAAGTTTTTGCTTTAACCAGAGAGGCAAGCCGACGCACTTTAAAACAGCGTCATTTTGATGTTCAGATATTAGCCGGAATTGCTCTTTCCGAAGGTAAGGTAATAGAAATGAGAACTGGAGAAGGAAAAACTTTAGCAGCCACTCTTTCTGTTACCCTGAACGCTTTATTGGGAGAGGGAGTGCATGTAATTACAGTGAACGACTATTTAGCTCAGCGAGATACTATTTGGATGGGGCAGATTTATCATTATTTAGGATTAACTATAGGATGTATCGTTCAAGACAACGCTTTCATTTATGATCCCGACTATAAGATAAAGGAAGAGGAGGAAAGAGAGGAATTGGATGAAGAGAGAGATGCGTTAGGTAGTTTTAGGATTTTTAAAGAATTTCTCCGGCCTGTTTCCCGTTCTGAGGCTTATCAGGCTGATATTACCTACGGCACTAATACAGAGTTTGGTTTTGATTATCTGCGGGATCATCTTGTCTATAACAAAGACAGTAATGTGCAAAGAGGTCACTATTATGCTCTGATTGATGAAGTAGATAGTGTTTTAATTGATGAGGCTCGGACTCCTTTAATCATTTCTTTTCCCGATGAGGAAGCGGCCCAATTGTATCAGAAATTCAGTTCTATGGTATCGCAGTTTAAAGATGATGTAGATTTTACCGCTGATGATAAAAACAAGACAGTTTCTTTGACAGAGGAGGGACTAGATAAAATTGAAAGAATTTTCGGTTTTAATATTTTTAATGAAAAGGGGTTAATTTATGTCCATCATCTGGAAACTGCCCTGCGGGCCTTTCGGCATTATAAAAAAGATCGTGACTATATCGTTAAGGATGGCCAGGTTATGATTGTGGATGAATTTACTGGTCGGATTCTTAAAGGAAGAAGATATTCAGAAGGGTTACACCAGGCCCTAGAGGCCAAAGAAAGAGTGCCGGTACAGAATGAAAGCCGGACCATAGCGACAGTAACTTTACAGAATTACTTCCGGATGTATGAAAAATTAGCAGGGATGACAGGAACCGCTGCTACTTCAGCTGAGGAATTCAAAAAAGTTTACAACTTAGATACAATAATAATTCCTACTAATAAGCCAATGATTAGAAAAGATTTTGCGGATAAAGTATTCCGTACTCAGGCAGGTAAATTGCAGGCTTTGGTAAGAGAGGTAGGGGAACGCTATCAAAAAGGACAACCTGTTCTAATTGGTACTCCTTCTGTTGGAAAGAATGAACTCTTGGAGACATATTTTAAAAAAGCTGGCATTTCTTGTAATGTTTTAAATGCTAAAAACCATATAAGAGAAGGAGAAATTATTGCTCAGGCAGGAAAATCAAAAGCGGTTACAGTTGCCACCAATATGGCGGGAAGAGGGGTAGATATTGTCTTGGGTGGTAATCCTTTTAATGAAGATGACAGGGAAGATGTTGTCCAGTGGGGAGGATTGCATGTTGTGGGAACAGAACGGCATGAAGCCAGAAGAATTGATGATCAGTTAAGAGGGCGATCAGGAAGACAGGGAGATCCTGGCTCTTCCCAGTTCTTTATTTCCTTGGAGGATGACCTCATGCTGCATTTTGCCCCTAAGTATTTGGGAAACTTAATGAAGAAGCTGAATTGGCCTG
>CAZYGB010000041.1:0-4441 GCA_964647525.1 uncultured Candidatus Saccharibacteria bacterium
TACGTTTTTTAAAAGATAATAGCTTTGTTTTGAATCATACGCGGGGCAGTCACTACTATTATGTTGGCCACTATGGTGGCGTATTTCGTCAAGTTTGTGTTCCTTTTCACGGCTCCCGAGTACTCAAGCCGCGTACTTTAAAAGGAGTTATCAAACAATCAGGGATTCCTCAGCGAGAATGGATGGGATAAAAATTGACAGCGTAGCTGTCACCCCGAGAAGGAGTAAAGCAACGAGACAAGGGGTCTCTCTGAAAACATCGTCATTCTGAGGTATCCCGAAGAATTACTCGTGAGTAATCTAGTTTTTAACCTCAAAATTTGATATAATTAGGGACTAATGAAAAGCGGTGGGCAATTCCACTGCTTTTTATTTTTATTAAACCTATATTGCTTTTGCAACATTGTGCAGGGACGGAGTTAATGAGGTTTCAAAAACACCCGGTCTAAAATTGCTCCCATAAGTATTTCCGACACTTAGGATTATTCTAAAGACTACTAAATAAGCTCAAATCTGTCAGAATTCCAATATTCAAAGGTTCGAAGAAACACGAAATCCGTTTGCTATTTCGTGCACGAAATAGCACTCAAAATTAACCAAAAACCATACGAAATCTGTTTAATGTTTTGTGTGCAAAATATCATCAAAAACCATCTAAAATTTTTGGCCTGAGTTATAAAAAATTTAAAGTAAAAACAAAACAGAAAGTTGCAATATGTCTTATATATTTTTAGACGAATCGGGAGATCTGGGGTTTAATTTCAAAAAGAAGAAAACTTCAATTTTTTTTGTAATTACTTGCTTATCTACAGAAAACAAAAGACCAATTGAAAAAATTGCGAAGAAAACTTACTCAGAATTAAAGAAAAAATATAAAAGAAAAATTGGAGTGCTCCATGCCGTCAAAGAAAGCCCAATTACTCGTCAGCGATTATTAAAAAGATTGAGTGAAAAAGATTGTGCTATTATGACAATCTATCTTGACAAAAAGAAAGTCTATACAAAATTACAAGACGAAAAACAAGTTCTCTATAATTATATTACCAATATTTTATTAGATAGGATATATACAAAAAGGATAATCTCTATAAAAAATGAAATCAAGTTGATTGTTTCAAGACGAGAGACCAATAAATTTCTGAATGAAAATTTTAAAAACTATCTCAACAATCAAATCAAACATCGTCACAAAATTAACATACAAACACAAATAAAAACACCTTCAAGCGAGAAGGCGTTACAAGTTGTTGATTTTGCCTGTTGGGCAATTTTTCGAAAATATGAATATAGATATGAATATAGAGATGATAGCTATTATAACATAATCAAGGGTAAAATAGAGGAAGAAAACCCACTATTTCCTTAAAAACAAAACCTCATATGTTATTTACGAGCAACCTACGGAAGCCCACATATGAGGATTTACTTACTATAGTAAGTATAGCAAGATTATATCCCTTGTCAAGAATAATTTCTAAATATTTAAAAAGGAAAATAAACTCAGGAAACATCCCAAATAAAAAAAAGGGTGTCGCTTTAAGAATGGAACCTTAAAGACTTTTCCCTTTCGTGATACTTTCAGTGTAACAAATTTATATCCTTTGTCAAGTTTTTGTGCTGGTCTATACGATACTATCCACGCAGATGTCTTAGAAATAACATCAAAAAACTAGATAAAAAACAAAACATGAAAGAAAAAATAATCATTTGTCCCCGGTGCAAATCCAAGGAAATTATCAAATATGGAAGGAGGAAGATAAAGTCCCAATATGTTCAGATCTACCAATGTCAACAATGCGGGAATTTCTTTTCTGATCGGAAGATGAAATACAAAACCTACCGGGAGAACGTAATTCTTAATGGGATTTCAATATATAACCTTGGTTATTCATTAAGAGAAACAAAAACTCAGCTTGCCAAACGGTTTAAGACAAAAGTTCCTTTATCAACCATTCAATCCTGGGTAAAGAAGTATAAAGATATCTGCCGGTATTCAGGGTTAAGAGAAGAGGGGAGGGTTCTTTATAGTCCTGAAAATCTTATCTTTTCTAGATATTTTGAACACAAGCAGGTATACAGGTTTCAGTACCACAAAGCCAAACTAGATATGTGTATCAAGTCTGGAGATCAGAGGAAGCTTAGTTTGCTTAAAGAATATTTAGAATGGGTAGCCCAAAAGAGAGAAAACTGTCCCGGGACGAATAGTAGGAGGCTCTTTCCTCATCACATCTTTACTCAAGAGAGTAAAAATCCGAAACAAAGAGCATCCCAAACAGAAATAGAAAGGTTTGTTGTAACTAAGGTTCCTAAGAACAATCTGACAAATTCTCTTGCTGAATACGGATTAAAGCTAGCAAGAAGCAACTATGAAAGGCATGATAAAGTCGAGAATTTCATGCTCATTAATGATTCTGTAACAGTAGCAGCTGAGGTTCCTGTTTATCTCACTAATGATGATATTAAGTATTTTAAAAAGAAAGGATTTCAATTCAATTTTAATAGCAATACTCCTATAACAGGTCATATTGATCTAATTCAAATTAGAAACGGACTTATATATATCTTAGATTACAAGCCTAGGGCCAGGAAGGAAAAACCTTTTGAACAATTAATATCTTATGCTCTAGCATTAGGTTCCAGGACTAAACTGGCAATAAAAGACTTTAAATGCGCTTGGTTTGACGAAAAAGACTATTTTGAGTTCTTTCCTCTTCATGCTGTTTATAGGAAAAGGTTAAGAGAGGAAAGTGTAAATTCTTAAGGTACATAGTTTTGGTTTCTTGATATTGTCTCTCTTTAAGGGAGATGTTATACTAAGAAAAATCAGAAAGATGAAACTTAAAGACTGGCAGAAATTATTAGTTCCTGAGTTTACTATTGATGCTATTGCCATTGAGGACCGCATGGTGCGTGTTTTTGGTTTTAATAAGAAAAAAAAGATAATTGATAAAATAGAGAGCTTCTCTCTGCCCGAAGGTGTTATTCAGGAGGGTATTTTAAAAAAACCAAAAGAACTGCAATCTTTTTTTGTCTCTTTGCGTCAGAAGCTTTGGGCAGAACAGAAGAATATTTGGGTAGTTTTATCTCTACCCTCGGCAAATTTCTATACTAATATTCTTTCTATTCCAGAATTAGATCCAGAACGCTTTCGGGAAGCAGTTGCTTTTAACGCCCAAGTCCACATACCTCTTCCTTTAGAGGAGGCATATTTTGATTGGGAGGATTGGGGTCTAGCAGAAAAAGAGGATGAAAAAGAAGTATTTATAGCTCTTGGTATTAAGAAACAAGTTGATACTTATTTAAAAATATTAAGTAACAGTGGATTTAAGATTGTAGCAGTAGAGCCCTTTGCTCTTAGTCTTGCTCGTTTTATTTATCAGTTTGGTCGTCAGCAGGCACCAGTTTTGGCGATAGATCTGCGCCAGGAGGGAATAGAGTTTATTCTTATTGAAGGGCAGAAACTGATCTTTTTTGATTTTGATTCTTGGCCTGAAATTTTTGGAAAAAAAATACCAACTCGTATCACTGTAGACTTGTTAAAGGAACATCTTGCCAAAGAGATTCCTATGCTTTTGAATTTCTATTCCTTAAAAAGAAGGAGAGATCTTAAGTATTTCTTTTTGGGAGGAAAACCAGAGCCAATTGTGAAGATTTTAAGAAAGGAGGTGCAAGAATCTTATCACCTTGTTCCCCTTTCCTTAAAATTGCCTTCCTATTTAGCGAAAACTGATTCTTCCTGGCAGGGGGTAATTGGGGGAGCCTTACGAGGTTTGCTCCCTCGGCGTCAGGATACCATTGTCAGCTTGGCTCCGGTAGGAACAGAGCAAGATTATTACCAGATTCATCTCTTTAGTATTGTTTCTTTATGGCTTAAAGCATTGATAACAGTAGTTATAATTCTTATGACTGTTCTTGGCGGTGTTAATAAACTGTTTTTCTCTCGTTTAGTTAGAGATTATCAAAATAGTGTATCGACGTCTGTGGAGGCCAGTGCAAAACAGAAAGACAGTCAATTAACCAAGGAGATGAAACAATTTAATGATTTAGTAACTCAAGTTTCAGTAGTCAGACAGTATAGTCGTGATTGGCACAAGGACACGGCTACTATTTTTAGTGCTGCCCATTCCTCTTCCGTTATCGTTAAAAGAGTATTGGTTAGTGCTTCTCCCGCCAATAATATTACCATTCTAGGGGTGGCACCTAGTAAGAATGCTGTGATTCAATTCAAAACATCTCTGGATCAGTCACAGTTATTTTCTCAGATTAATTTACCGTTAGATGCCCTGATAGAAACACCCTCTGGGGTTACCTTTTCTCTAAGCCTGAAATTATGAAGTTAACTTTTTTTGGCGGAATCAATGAAATTGGCGGGAATAAAATTCTTTTAGAAGATCAAGACACCCGTCTTTTTTTAGATTTTGGGAAAAGTTATCATAATGCA
>CAZYGB010000042.1:0-4400 GCA_964647525.1 uncultured Candidatus Saccharibacteria bacterium
TGTTTTTGAATATCTAAATCAATCCACCAAGTTCCCGTTACGTCGTTACAGATAGGGGTATCTTTCAATAATCCTGCCTCTCCGCATTCACTTTGTAAAGCAATTTCTTTTGCTTCTTTTAAACTCAACTTCTCTTCTGTCCCTTTTTTAGTACAGAATATCTCTTCTTCTGATAAAGTAGTGCTTACCGTAGGAGAAGGTTCGGTAGTGACTGTGGTAGGAACTTCAGTTGGGGATGGGTTTACATTAATGGTGATAATCCCCTTGTTAATCAAATAGCCAGCAGCAGCCAAAAGGAGAATGATTAAAAGATAAGCAGTAACAGAACCTTTTGTTCTCATATTTTTATCTATTTTATTATTTAACTGTTCAATTTATTATACCACAAATTTCAACTGCTTTTGAACTCAGTCAAAATGCTTTTAAGATGCCCTCAAAATGTTATTCTACCCCAAAGAATAGTATGCCATTAAATCTTGGCAGTTTATTAGCGTCAAAATAATAATCAAAAAAATTCTCTCCTACGACTTTTTGCTTAACAGAAGAAGCGTGATACAAGTTTTCACCATCAATCAAAATTCCTTCGTGCCTGACATCTAAACCAATATTCTCATCACTATTTCCAACAAAGGCTACTCCAATAACTTGAGGTAATTGAGAGAAAAAATCAACAGTTATGTATTTATTAGGAACATATTTTATAATCGTCTCTTTCTGCCAATTAATATTGATCAAACGATCCCCATTTTCTTGTATTTTATTCAGGATAATTTGTTTTTGCATTATCTTATCCGAACCAGCCATTTCTTCAGTAGCATCATAGAAATATGGTGAAACTGAATTTCTGTCGGTAGTAAAATGCAACCGATTCCCAAAAGATATTTTTTGATCCGGCTGATAATTTAAAAACCTCATCATATCTCGGGCTTCTTGTAAATCGTGAGAATGAAGCAAAGCAACCGTAGTTAAAACAAAGGCAGTGCAATCAGTGACATCTATTCTGAAAACAGGATCCTGATCTCTTCCTGACTCTTCTCCTAAACAACCAAGCCTATAAGGGGTATCTTCTCTCAGGGTAACTAAAGCTTTCATTCTCTCGTCTTGATTGGGAAATCTCTGCTGTAATTCACTTAATAGTAAATTAATCTCTTGAGATGTTCCTTGATAAAATTTCTCCTGATTGTTAACCCATTCCCAGCTTGTTTCAATCAAATCCCCAGTTTCCACCTTTTGCTTTTGAAAATGCACCTTTATTCCAATTAAGACAGTTAGGATTATTAATAAAACAAAGATATAAACCAGTTTTCTGAATATTTTCATGATTTTATTATATCACAACTTTAACCCCAGTATTCTTCTTTAATTTAAAAAGCCTCTAAACAGAGGCCTTTTATACGTTTGCTAAATCTAATAAATACTATCAAATACTACCAGTATTAGTATGGTCTCGGCTTTAATATTTCCAATAGCCTGACTATTCCGTCCGAAAGAGAAAACATTATAGACCCCCTGTATATTTGAGATGCACCATTGAGGCCTCTTTCTATTGTATTAAGTACTGCAATATTCCAGGGATGTAATAGTCCAGCCTGATAAATCATTGTAGGATTAATAAATGACATAAATTCCCCATTAGAAGCAAGTTCATTAGTCGGAGACATGAAACCTTTCAATAATTTCTCAATATCCCCTTCCAAAAGTGATGTATTCCAAAGGGGTCGAATTACAAATGTTGCAAAACCTGATATTAATGGAAACCCTATAAAGAAACAAATGAAGAATATAACGAGTGATTTTTTCCAGTTAATTAATAAAAATCTATTTAGGGCATAATAAAAAGACAGGAAAAGACCTACAATAATGATTATGCCTTTGAAATTGAAATCAAATAGTTCGGAAAATAAAGGCAGAGAGAACAGAAACAATCCCAAAACAGCAATCGCACTATATAAGAAAAAACTCTTTAGAACAGATTTGATTTCAGCACTTTTGTTATAATGTTTTATCAAAATATATAAAAGGGCTATTTCTAAAACAACTATTATCGCAATATGGATAAGTTCCAATAATGTTACATATGGGTATGGCATATTTGTCTTACGTTAATTTTAAAAATTGCTTAAAAAAGATAACAAACTCATGATCAAAAAAATATAGGCAAAATGATCCCAGTACTTATACATTTTCATGGTTTGTTTCAATAATAGATACAAAATCCAAGCAAATAGTAAAGATAATATAAATAATGGCATTACCTTTCCTAAAAAGAAACTTACTGAATATACAATAAGGCAAGGGGAGCCATAAACAGCTATGCAAGACATAATGTCAGAGTGAAAATGAATGTAACGAAATAGATGAAATATATTTAAAAACAGAGCTATAACAATCATCGGAATTGTTAATTTTGGTAATTTTGCCAACCAATCTGTAATTTTGGTAATCATAGCTATTATTTAATTTATAAGGATAGAATCCTCTCATTTAGTAATATATCACAAATACAAATGTTTTTCTATCCTTTAATTTAAAAAGCCCCTAAACAGAGGCTTCTTAAATCCACAGCATATCATGAACAACGTCAGGACCATTATCCAAAGGTAAAATGAATATAAACATACTCAAGATTAAACATATCTCGCTAAACAACATTAAATTTATTTGATAAATTAAACACTGTCTTTTTCCCTGATCCAATTATTTTAACCTTTTCTCCGTTCACTAATACTGCTTGATTGTCTCTTAGAGCGATAATCGGATACTTTGTTACTTCAGCTGCTTTTTTGATAACGAGACTATATTCTTTCTTAAAATGAGCTACTAACCAAAAATGAACAAGCCCTAAACCAGTTAGATCCTTGAGACCAATTGTGTTTGTATTCATAGGTTTCCAAGTTGACATTTCAATAGTGGGACAAACTACATAGCTACCGGCACTAACCCCAAAATATATTTTTCCTTTTTTAACAAACCTTTTTATTATTTTATCAAGTCCAGTCTTTCTTATCTTATCTAAATAAACAAAAGTATTACCTCCGCAAACATAAATTACATCAATATCTTTTAAGTCACTCTCTTTAACCTTTCTGTCTAAACTAAAAATAATAATGTTCTTGGGATTAATCCCAATTTTTTCCAATTGCTTTACGATAAGCTTAACCCACCTCCAGCTTTTATTGTTTTTCTTTACAACAGTGACCAGAAAAATTCTGATTCGAGAAGGATCTTTATCTACTAATTTTAAAAATATTTTCCCGATCCTTTGATTTTTCTCAAAGCCAGCAGATGTCAAAAGAAGTTTCATATTGTTAGTTTATCAAAAAATTACCTTAAAAACCATTTTTCGTAGCTCCATATATTAGACATTAAGTAGAAATATAATCAAAAAGAACACGAGATAATTATTTCCTGTTTTTTGGGAACATCTTAATCTCTCAATAAAAGATTAGGGGTTAGCGATACTTTTTCGGTTGTATTTACCCACTTTTTAGCATCTTGACTTGTGGATAACCAATTTGCTATACTTATAGTAATCACTACGAGAAAGACCCTGATGCGGTTTCGTCCGCATTGGGGGCTTTTTCATTTTGAACCTCTAAAATAGATCTCTGGTCATTTATATAAGATATTTTCACCCCTGTCCTTTTTAAAAGAATAGAGCACTTTTCTTTAGTGTTTGGAGATAACACAACTAATAGTTTATTCCTTTCTTCAATAAATTTCACTAAACCAGCATAATCTCCATCACTGGCAACAATAATCGCTTTTTCAAAATTATTTTGATAAGTATCGCTCACTGCCTGTAATACGAGATCGGCGTCGCAATTTCCTTTTGGTTTACCCGTTCCATCGTATATTACTTCCTTAAATATAAGAGTAAATCCTGACTCCTGTAAATAGGTGTAAAGGTTCTTATATTTTGAGATTAGACCAATGAAAATATATGCTCTTTTTATCTTATATTTTTCAGATAACCAAACTCTAAACCTTTTATAATCCAACGACCAACCAAGCTCTTTTATTGCTTTATCCAGATTCGCTCCGTCTATATATGCGAAATTATTACTTCCTATATTTTGCATATCATTTAAAATTATTTAATTAATTATACCATAAGTCCAAACATCCCCTAATCCTAAATTAAAAAATTCCTAAACAGAGACTTCTTAAGCCCGCAGGGTCTAATGGACAACGCTCGAACGTTATCTAGCCTTAATTAAAAAAAGCCTCATTAATAAAGGCTTTTTAAAAGGCAGGGATTTTGTCTAGCAATCCCTGCTATCCTAGATGGCAGGGGCACCAGGATTCGAACCTGGAACAAGGATTTTGGAGATCCTCATGATAGCCATTTCACCATGCCCCTAAATTAATGTATTAAATTTTCAAAAAATGTTTTATAT
>CAZYGB010000043.1:0-4367 GCA_964647525.1 uncultured Candidatus Saccharibacteria bacterium
AAGAATAGCTGAAACTTATCATTCTTCAGTTGACCAAATAGTAGTATTTAACAATCTGAAGGATGCTGCTTCTATTAGGACTGGACAGGTTATCATAATTCCGGGAGGGTATTCCTCTGGCAGTACCGTCAAATCCTCTGCCTTACCAGAAGGTCTTACCCCCAATACCTCTCAGGAACAAGGATCTATAGAGTCCTGGTCTTATCTATCTGACTACTTTATTTTTCCTACCATTGCCTCTGCTCAAAATAAGGGAATTCTTCATCACCTGAACGCAGTTGATATAACAGCTCCCTGCGGTTCTCCTATTTATGCTGCTGCCGCTGGTTTTGTTTATGGGGTTCAGATGAATGAACGCTGGTATGGTAATAATATTGCCATTCAGCATGATAATGGTACTATCACCGTTTATGCCCATCTAAGCCAGATTCTGGTTAAAGAAGGAGGAAAAGTGAAACAAGGTGATTTAATTGGAAGTATGGGTGACACTGGCAATACTAATGGTTGCCATCTTCACTTTGAAGTGCATGGGGCCAAAAATCCATTTGTTAAATAGCATTTCTTGACCTTTTTTGTCTCAAATCAGCTTTTATTCAGCTGATTTTTTAATATTACTGGAGACAGTATTATTTCTCTTCTATAGAAACATTCCTAACAAAAAAAGCAGTGGAACGAAACCAGTTAATATCACTGAGATTCCACTGCTTCTAAGTACTTTTGAAATAAATTAAGAAGGCTTTTCTATTCCGGCACAATGAGTACATGTTTTTGCTGCTGAATTGGCTTTCAGACGAGCAATACTAATAGCTTTACCACAGACTTCACAGCGACCATAACTATTGTCGCCTTTCTTGATTTTCTCTAATGCTTCTCCTGTCTCCTTTAAACGTGTTTCCAAAGCATATTCTACGGCAAGGAGCTTGTCATAAGTTTCCACTTCCTCGGCATTCTCGTCATCAGAAGAAGACCGCCCTCCGTCACCAGGGAAGCGGGTATCATAATCGTACGGGATCTTCTTGTCTTTATCAGCAAACTTATCCAAGGCCTTTTCGAGGAAAGATCTTTCTTCTTCTAATTTTTTCTTTAATTCTATTAAAACTTTCTTTTCCATAACAGTATAATACTAATCAGATTTTAGAAAAAAGTCAATTGACGAAATCGTCATAAATTGCTAATGTTAAATAAATTAATGCGGGTGTCGTATAGCGGTTATTATATTACCTTGCCAAGGTAGAGACGGCGGTTCGACTCCGCTCACCCGCTCTTAAAGGAAAACCAAAGGAATACTCCTTTGGTTTTTTAAAACTCTAGAAAGGTGAAATACTATTTTTTTATCTCAGCGGTAAATCTTTTTGCTTCTTCTAAAAATAATTGAGGGAAATCCTGGAGATATTTTTTTAAAAACTCTTCTTTTTCTTTGTCAGTACCCTTGGCAAAGACTAGGGCCATTTTTGATTTTTCCTCTTCTGCTAAATTTTTATAAGCTCTTCCTATAGCTCTTTCTAAAACGATATCGTAAGAGTCATTAATAATGTTCCTCAATTCCTGAGGAAGTAAATCAAGAAAATTTTGTTTCATTTTACATAATTATTTTTATTATTTTTTGTGTTATTTTTTGTTTTCTAATTTTTCTCCTGTGAGTTTTTCAAAAGCCTTGAGAAAGATAAGAATAAAAACAGCAAAAAGAGACAAGCCAAATGACGTTAATCCCCCTTTAAGACCAGGATGCTTTTCCACAAACTTCTTTAATTGAGATACTGCTTCTGGTGGTTTTTTTCTTTCTCCTCCCCTTCTTTTATCTTTTCAATTTTCTTGGTTATTAAATTTATACCTTCTTTTTGGACATCTTTTCCAAGAGCAAGATGGTAAGCTTGTAGTTCAAATAATACATCTCCGCGTTTAGTCTTTAGGAACTCAATTTTTTTATTAATTTTCTCCTGTTCTTCTGGGGAAGCACCATCTAGAGATTCTTTTAAGTTTTCAATCCAAGAACAAATATTATTGGATTCCTTTCCCAGGTTGTTCATTGTCTTCTCTTGTTCTTTTTCTGGAAGATTATAAAAATTATTCTCAAAGAGTATTTTATCTCTTTTTCCTTCTATTGCATTCCTGATATCCTCAAGTGTGTTTTCCGTTTCCTCTTTTTGATACTGTTCTTTTTCCCAGGCATCAAATTCTGGTAACTTAGTTTCTGGCTCATCTTTTGGGTTATAGAAACCACTTTCGCGAAGCATTGTTTCCATTGCTTGTTCTGTTTCCTCCTTTTGGTACTGCTTCTCTTCCCAAGCATGAAATCCTGGAAGTTGTTCTTCCTTATTATTCTCTTCGTCTTTTTTTTCAATCCATTGGATATCTGTTTTAGCTGAAGCACTAATTTCTTCTTCAGGTATTCCTGCTTGTCTTTGCTTATCAATTTCTTCGTTTATTTTGTCTACTGCCTGTTCAATTTCTTCATCTGCTCTGTGATTTTTTGCTGAAGGGGTTTCTTTTCCTTCTTTTTGTTCCTCGGGTGGTTTTTCCATGTTGTTCATAATGTTATCTATTATCTTGTCTTTATTATTTTATCTATAATACCGTATTTCTTAGCTTCCTCGGGAGACATCCAGAAATCCCTATCAGTGTCTTGTTCTATTCTTTTAATGGGTTGATTGGTTCTTTGGGACAATATCTGGTTAAGATGCTCCTTCACTTTAATTATATGAGAAGCTGCGATTTTAACATCACTGGCCTGTCCTTCCATTCCTCCCATTACCTGGTGAAGAAGAATTTCTGAATTGGGAAGAGAATATCTTTTTCCCTTTGCCCCGGCAGTTAAAAGAATAGCTCCTCCCGAAGCAGCAATCCCAATACAAATAGTAGCTACGTCTGGTTTGACATACTGCATGGTGTCGTAGACAGCCAATGTGGCATTAACGGAACCCCCAGGAGAGTTGACGTAAAGAAGAATATCTTTTTTAGGATCCTGATGTTCCAGAAAAAGAAGCTGGGCAATGACCGTATTGGCCAAAGGATCAGTAATGGGTCCTGCCAGAAAGACAATTCTCTCTTTTAAAAGTCGGGAATAGATATCATAAACACGTTCGCCGATGGCGGACTTTTCTATTACGGTAGGGATAAGGACATTATCAGCTGATGGGTATAAATCTTCTCTATTCATATTTGACTAATTAAACTTAATTTGCTCTATTTTATCAGTTTAGAAGCTGGAATTCAAGTCAAGAAACTAGTATACTAAAATAAGTCATTTTTTATTTATGAAAGAAAAAGATCTATCTATCATTGTTCCCAGTTACCAAGCAGGAAAATGGATAAGGAAAACAGTTACAGAATTAATAAAAGAATTTCCTCAGGCGGAGATTATCGTTATTAATGATGGTAGCACTGATAAAACAAAAGAAGTAAAGAATTTTTTTGGTTCCCAGATTACATATTTAGAGAATCAAATTAACCAAGGAAAGGGTTACAGTTTAAGGAAGGGATTCCAAAGTGCCCAGGGAAAATATATTATCTTCACTGATGCTGATCTTCCTTTTAGTATCCAAGGAATAAATCAGATCTTAATCAGATTAAAAGACAATGTCCCCGTAGTAATTGGTAAGCGGGATAGGTTCTATAATGATAGATTTTATAAACATTGGTTACGGCCCTTCCTTTATCTTATCCTTCACCTGTTTTTCTCCCTATCTTACCGCGATACTCAATGTGGATTAAAAGGATTCTCCCAGAAAGCCGGGAAGGAAATACTTTCCCATACTGTTATTAACAGATTTGCTATCGATATCGAGATTCTCTTTTTAGCTCGGATGAGACATTATCAGATAGAAGAAGTAATAGTTCGTCAAAACGTATTTCCCTCCTCTACCTTTAATCTAAAAAATATAGTTAAAGTGTTTTGGGATCTGTTATTAATTCGTTTTCATCATTATGAGTCTTTCTAGAGTACAAAAGGTAACTATTCTTGTCATTTTTCTTTTTATTTACGGTTTTCTGCTTTCTCAGATTCCTTGGTCTTTGGTCTTTACTAACACAATGATTGCCGGAGGAGACACGGGGTCTCATAATTATATTGCTCATTATGCCCAACAGATTTTTCCAAAATTAAAATGGTGGTCTCCTGATTGGTATGCAGGTTTTCCTTTTCTGTATTTTTATCCCCCGCTTCTTTACTATCTGACTGCTGCTGTTAGTCATTTTGTCCCTCTCAACATAATTTTTAAATTGGTAACCCTTTTAGGGACACTCCTGCTTCCGGTAATGATTTTCTTTGCTCTTCGTTTTCTTGATTTACGTTTTCCCATTCCCTCTCTTGGTGCTCTTTTCAGTCTAAGCTATCTCTTTCTAGAAAAATTCTCTATCTATGGAGGTAA
>CAZYGB010000044.1:0-4285 GCA_964647525.1 uncultured Candidatus Saccharibacteria bacterium
AAAACAGCGGACTATTTTGGCCCCACTGTTATCTACTACATTTAGAATTGTCTGTGGTTGAATCATATTAGTGAGTGTTACAATAACAGAAACATCAATAAAAATCAATAAAAACCCCTATATTTTTCTTACTACCTTCCATCTTTTTTCCTTGGATAAAGGCCTTGTCTCCTCTATTACGACCTTGTCGCCTTCCTGATACCCATCCTCATCGACATGAGCTTTAAATTTCCGGGACACCTTAAGAAACGTTTTATACTTAGGTTGTCGCTTTAATCGACTGACCTTGACCACTACAGTTTTCAGCATCTTAGTAGAGGTAATTACCCCTTTTAATTTCCTTGTCTTTTGTTTTTTCTGTTGTTTATTTGTATTTACCATAAATTAACTAAAGATTATTTTTCTTTAAGGATAAACAATATGCGGGCAATGTCCTTCTTTGTTTGACGAATTGTCCTTATATTCTTCACTTTCCCGGTAGCCAGATTAAACCGTAATTCTCTCATCTTGCGCCGATCATCAGCCAGCATCCTGTTTAATTCTTCCTTTGTTCTTTGTTTTAATTCTGCAATTTTCATGAAAATGACAAATTATTCTTTTACAAAACTAGTTTTAATAGGTAATTTTGAAGATGCCAAACGAAAAGCTTCTTTGGCTCTGCTTTCGCTTACTCCATCAATTTCAAAAATAATACGCCCTGGCTTTACCGGAGAAACATAATATTCTACTGAACCTTTTCCTCCCCCCATTGTTACCTCGGCCGGTTTCTTGGTAACAGGCTTATCAGGAAAAATTCGCATCCATACTTTCCCTTCTTTTTTTAGAGAAAGAGCAATAGCCCGACGAGCCGATTCAATCTGATTAGAGGTCAGCCAAGATTCTTCCAATGCTTTTAATCCAAAAGCGCCAAAATTAATTTTGGTTCCCCGAGTAGCTATCTGGCGGAATCGCCCTCGTCCTTTATGCGTCTTCCGATGTTTAACTTTCTTTGGTATCAACATTAATTAATATTTTTTAATATCAGTGGATGGCTGTTCAAATTTCTCCCCTTTATAAATCCATACCTTGATCCCTATAACACCATAAGGGCAATTGGCTTCAGCAAATCCATAATCTATATCCGCCCGGAGGGTGGAAAGAGGAAGACGACCTTCTCGCAACCATTCTCTCCTGGCTATTTCTATTCCATTTAATCTTCCCGATACCATTACCTTTACTCCTTTCACTTCTTTATGCTGACTCACTTTGGAAAGATGTTGCTTTAAAACACGCCGGTAAGGAAGTCTTTTTTTAATATCCTCTGCTATATTCTGGGCTACTATGGGAGCGGAAATTTCAGGACGATGTACTTCTTCAATGGCAATATTAATCCGTCTTTTGGACTGCAGTAATTTAGCCAACCCTTTTTGCAAAAGAGCTATCCCCTGCCCCTGGCGTCCAATAAGCAGTCCGGGGCGGGCAGTTTTAATAATAATTTTTACATCTTTCTCTTTTCTTTCTATGCCTATGCTTTCTATGCGGGCATCTTTCACCTGTTTTTCAATAAAACGACGAATTCTATAATCTTCCTGCAAAAAAAGAGGCATATTCTTTAAATCTATCCAGCGAGAATCCCAATCTTTACTTATTCCTAAACGATATGATGTTGGATTAACTTTATGACCCATAATTAATTAAATGATTTACGTTGAAAGATTTTTGGTTTATGAACCGCGGTAGCAGTTATCTTCTCTTTAATGGGTAACGGTGATTTTCTTCTCTTTTTCCTTGATATCGTTAATTCCTTTTTGATCTCTTCTTTCTTCTCAGAAACTTTAGGCATTTCTTTTTTCTTTTCCTGAACTTTCTTTTCCTTTTTAGAAGGTTCCCTCTCTTTCAAAATAAGAAAGATATGGGAGCTTCTTTTTTTGATAGGAAAAGCGGTTCCTCTTGCCCGAGCTCTCCATCTTTTCAAAGTCGGACCTTCATCCACCCGAGCATTAGCAACATAAAGATTATCTTTTTTAAGATGGAAATTGTTTTCGGCATTAGTTACAGCAGAGTGAAGAAGTTTCAATACAGAATTAGCGCTTCTTTTAGGGCTATATTTCAATTGGTTTTCCGCTTCTTCCACTGATATTCCCTTTAGAAGCCCTGTTACCAAGCGTACTTTACGCGGACTAATGTGGAGATATTTTAAACTAGCTTTAATTTCCATGATAATTATTTCTTAGCAGGTGTATTAGCAGTTTTCATTTTTGATTCCAATTCTTTCTGAATTTTTCCCCCATGGCGCATAAATTTCTTAGTGGGAGAAAATTCCCCTAAGTGATGTCCAACCATATCTTCTCTGGCATCCACATTGATGAAAGTCTTGCCATTATGAACAGCAAAAACAAAACCCACCATTTCTGGAGTAATTACAGAATCTCGAGACCAAGTTTTAATAGGTGTTTTGTCGCCTTGCTTGAGCCGAGAAATCTTTTTCAGTAATTTTGGATGGACATAATGTCCTTTTTTTAGTGATCTTGACATGAAATCTTTTAAATTTTATTTCCTTTTTTTCTTTCTTTTTTGAACAATGAATTTATTGGAGTATTTGTTTTTCTTTCTGGTCTTTTTCCCGCCGGTAACTTTTCCATAGATTGATTTAGGCCTCTTTGTTCCTCTTTTTGTCTTGCCTTCCCCTCCTCCGTAAGGATGGTCAACAGCATTCATAGCGGTACCTCTTACCTTAGGTCTTCTTCCTAAATGCCGATTTCTTCCTGCTTTTCCTATTACCATCGCCCCGTGCTCTACATTAGAAACCTGACCTATGGAAGCATAACAATCATTGGCGACTTTCCTTCTCTCGGAAGAGGGCATTTTAATATGGGTATATTTTCCATCCTGGGCCAAAACCTGAGCTGCTGTTCCCGCTCCTCGGATCAATTTGCCTCCATGCCCGGCTCTTGTTTCAATATTATGGATAAAAGAACCAACAGGAATGTTTTTCAATATTACCCTGTTTCCCTTTTTAATAGGTGCTTTTTCAGCACAGATAATTTCATCACCAATTTTTACTTGATGGGGAGCAATGATATACCCCCAATCACCATCCTTATATGAGACCAGGGCAATAAAGGCACTATGGAAGGGATCATACTCCAACCTCTTTATTTTACCAAGAATATCCTTTTTTTCCTCACCTAAAACAAGATCGCGGTAGAGTTTCTTCGCTCCCCCTCCTTTATGACGAACTGTTATTCTTCCCTGCGATCTCCCCACACTTCTCTTCCTGAAATGAGTCAGTTTTTTCAAGGACTTCTCCTTGGAAAGCTGAGAGTAATCAGGAACTGTATAGTGGCGACGCCCTGGTGTTATTGGTTTAGATTTTTTCATTTTATACTCCTAATTCTATTTTTTGTCCCTCTTTCAGGGTAACGATTACCTTCTTGGTTTTTTGAAAATTAGCTTTTCTATAACCCCACTTTTTAGCCCGGGTGAAAGATTTTAAAACATTAACTTTTTCCACTTTCACTTTATAGATTACTTCTACAAGTTTCTTTATCTCCAGTTTATTAGCTCTCAAAACAACATCAAACACATATTTTCTTTGCTTCTCCTCCATTGTAGTTTTCTCACTAAAATGAGGATGGATAATAAGATTTTCCTCCTTTCCATGGGAAGATAAAGCAATAATTGGTTTTTCAGTTTTTACAGGCTTAGTAGATTTTACAGTTTTTACAGGTTTATCAAGTTTTACAGGTTTAGCAAGTTTTACAGCAACAGGTGCTTTTTTGGGTGCAACTGAGGGTTGGGCTGGTTTCTTTTTTGTCTTTTTAAATATGGAAAAGGTGGCCATGGTTATTCTAAGTTAACTTTTTTTCTAAAACAGGTATAGCAGCAGAAACAATAAACAGATATTTGTTATTAAGAAGATCAAGAAGATTCATATTGTCTGCAGTCATATAATTAAGATGGGAAATGTTTCTGGTCCCTCTTTTTATATCTTCATGTTTCCCCTCTAGAATCAATACTGTTTTCGCTTGTTTCTTTCCGGGCAGAAGAGCCTGAAAAAAAGTATTAACTTCTTTTGTCTTGGGTTCCTTTAGAACAATCTTATCTATGAACTTAATTTCTTCATCATTTAATTTCTGGGTAAAGATCATTCGTAAGGCTGCTTTCTTTACTTTCAGATTAATTTTTCTTTTTAGGTTTTGCTCCTTCAAACGGGGACCAAAAGTAACCCCTCCTCCTTTCCAAAGAGGAGAACGGATGGAACCATGACGAGCTCTCCCTGTCCCTTTCTGACGCCACGGTTTCT
>CAZYGB010000045.1:0-4208 GCA_964647525.1 uncultured Candidatus Saccharibacteria bacterium
ACCCGCAGTACAACAAAGCGTGCCATTAGTGTTACGAGTGCAAGCGCAAGACACAGAACCGGTACAACTACTGTTTGAACAAGTAGGTTGTGTACCATCGCCACTATTATCACAAATAGAACTATAGGAACAAGACCCACAATCACCACATGTAATACCATCTGTATCTCTTGTACCACAGCTGCAAGTTGGAGTGGAAGTACCACAAGTTCCAGCACCATTACAGGTATAAACCGTCTGAGTGCCACTACAAGTTTCATCACAGGTACTACTATAACTCCCTGAGCAAGTAGTTGGGGTGCCACAACTGGTCGTATTATTATAATTAGTACAACTGGAGCAAGCTCCGGTGGCATAGACACAGGTTCCACAGGTAGCAGCAGTGGAATCAGCATAGGAAGAACAGGTTGGATCTCCACAACTTCCAGTACTACAATACTTTGTCTGATCAACGTAGTTTCGGTATTTACAATAATTAGTTCCAGTAGGAGAAGCTGTGCCTAAAGTAAAGTAATAGTTTAAGTAATCACAATCCTTAGTTCCACAGGATGTACCATCTGTATCTCTAGTACCACAGCTGCAGGATTGGGAAGTAGAACCCGAACAGGCACCACTTACACAGGTAGAGGCAGATTGAGTGCCATCACAACTTTCATCGCAAGTGCTACTATAAGAACCGCTACAAGAACCCCAGACACTGCAAACAGTGCTATCAGCATCATAATCACATCCATTACTGCAACAGGGATCTTCTACAGAACACTCACAGCTACTGGGGATAGCTTGAGCAGTAGCACCTGTGGACACGTTGTTTACAGAATCAAAAGCACATACCCGATAGTAATAAGTCAGACCATCAGTTAATCCAGTATGGGGATAGGTAGTATTAGTACCTAGATACGTCTGGGTTCCTACATTACAATCAGCTGGGGTAGTACTGGTAGAATAAACCAGTTTATAGGTATCAGCTGCAGCAAGACCAGAACCGGCATCAGAAAAACCAGACCAAGAAAGATCTACCAATTGAGACCCTCCCGTCGCAATGAGAGTACCATCGGAAGGATTTTGAAGATCCTGTCCTACTGTTTTAGAATAAACAGAGCTAGCATTACCAACATTATCTTCTGCACTGTAACGAACATGCTGGACACAAGTAGAACCTGAGGCACAGGTAACAGACACTGAAGTTCCTGTAGTAGAAGGAGTACAAGTATCAGCAGTATCTACACAATATTTAGTACTAGCCACTCCTGATCCATCATCTGTTGATGTAGTAGTAACTATTACTGATGAAGTAGCTGTCCAGTCATCTATCCAGTCATCAGAACTAGTAGGGGCAACTGCATCAACAGTCCGGGCTACAGCAGTTCCTGTCCCTGTTCCCCCGCTACTAACAGCCCGCATATTTAAACTCAGGGCAGTGCCATCGGAAGAGGTAATTCCCTCCTTGGTACAAGTATAACCAGGACCTGTTCCCGAAAGATCAGCCGTAAGCCAATCAGTTCCTCCATTTGCGGTATATTCACAAGAGGTTGCTCCTCCTTCTTCTTCTGTGATTGATACTGTTAAATCAAAAGGAGAATCAACAAAAGCACCATAACTAACATTTTCCGGAGTAATTGCCCCAATTACAGGAGGGGTAGAATTCACAAGACCACATATGCCAATATCAGAATTTTGTTCAATAATACCCTGGGAACAAGCTAAAACAGTATTCGTTTCACCTTGATCGTTTTCAATTGTAATTTGTTTATATGTTTCACTAAACGATCCCGTTAATTTATCAAAAGAAATAGTGCTGGAACTATTAGAAGAAGGGATCTGAAATTCTATACCAGCTGGCAAATATCTTGTTTCTACAGGAGAAGAATAAGTAGCACCAGTATAAAGCGAGTAAGATCCCCTTCCAGAAGCTGGATTTTCAAAATGAACCCCCCATTGTTTCCCTTCCTGTTGGGCAATGGACTTGCGCTGGGCATAACGGAGATAACCAGTAATTTCTTGGGCAGCTGCATCTAATGTCTTAGATCCTTTTTGACTAGCATAATAGGTAATACTCACTCCAGCCAAAACAGCCGTAATACCAACAACAATAATAATCTCCAACAAGGTAAAAGCCTTGCTTCTTTTATTGAATTTTAAATTTCTCATTTGAAATCTCACAATTTTTAAAACTTATATATATATTCACCTTTCAATTAAAATTTATTTGGTATTAGAATTGTCCCACCAACTGATAGATAGGAACGATAAGAGAAAGAGCAATCCCTCCCACTATTACCCCTATTATAACAAGAAGAGCGGGTTCTAGGAAGGAGACTAATATTTTCAAAGAAACCTGTATTTCCTTGGCATAAAAATTAGAGAGAGTTTCTAGAATCTCTTCCGTATGTCCAGCTTTTTCCCCAATAGCCAATAGATTAGATACTGTTGCCGGAAAAACAATCTCTTTACGAAAAGAGTCTCCAATTCCCAATCCTTTTGCTAAATCCTCCTGGGCAATTCTCATTAAGGCCGCTTCAAATTTCGGATGCCCCACTGCTTTAGCTGTTACTTCCAAAGCTTTGATAATGGGCATTCCTGCTTTCATCAAGCTGGAGAAGACACTAGTAAACCTCTCCAAAGCCATCTTATCCATTAAATTACGCAAGGGGGGTATTTTTTCCACAAATTTCATTAAATTAACTTTTCCTTTTTTCGTCTTTATAAAATAGAAATAGAGTCCTACAGGAACAGCAATAGAAAGAGGAACAATAACAAAAACATAATTATTCAAAAACATTCCTGTTGCTAAAACAAAACGGGTGAAAGCAGGAATTTTATTCCCTGTTCCCATAAATACCTGCCCTAACTTGGGAATAGCAAAAGTAGCCAGAAAAAGAGCCATAAAATAGGAACCAATCAGAAGAATAACAGGATAAACCAAAGAAGCTTTAACCTGACCCTGAAGATCTTTATCTCTTTCTAAATTAATGGAAATTTTATTCAAGGTTGATTCCAAATTTCCTGATACTTCCCCTGCCTTAATTAGGTTTACGGTAACAGGAGAAAAATATTCTGGATGCTGGGAAAAGGTAAACCAAAACGGCTTTCCTTTTTCCAGATTACCTCTAACTTCAAAAAGAAATCTTCTTATTGGTCCGGAATCAAAATCTTTCATTAAAATATCAATCGCCTGAAACAAATCCGTTCCCACCCGGAGCATTAAAGATAAATATTTCATCAGGAAAACTTTATCACTCAGAGTAAGCCTGTCTTGAAAAATTGTAAATCTCTTCCCTCCTAGTTTTTTTAAGGCTAACGGCTTTACATTTAGAGGTTTCAATCCTTGTCCTACTAAATAATCCAAGGCCTCCTTCAAGTTAGGCCTATCGATATCGCCTTCTTTTAGATGTCCTTTTTTGTCTTGAACAAGATAGTGAAATAACATTGTTATTCTCTAATTACCCTGAGGACTTCCTCAATAGTGGTCAGTCCCAATTCGGCTTTTTGGAGTCCATCTTCAAACATGGTGCTATTGTTTTTAGAAAAAATAATCTTCTTTAAATTATCTAAAGAAAAATTAGGTTGTTGAATATATGACCTGGCTTCACTATTCATTTCCAGGGTTTCATAAATAGCTAATCTTCCCCGGTAACCGGTGAAATTGCAAGAAGGACAACCCTTGCCCCGATATAATTCTTTGGGACGATAAGATTGGACCTGATCTCCTTTCAGGATTTTTAACTGTCTATCTATTATTTTATAGACCGTTTGAGGGACAGAATAACTCTCAATACATTCTCGACAAATTCTTCGTACTAATCTTTGAGCAATGACTAAATTAAGGGTAGAAGCAATCAAAAAGGGAGGAATTCCCATATCTGTTAAACGAGGAATTGCTGTAGCGGCATCATTAGTATGAAGAGTAGAAAGAACCAAGTGACCAGTCAAAGCGGCGTGGACAGCTATCTCGGCAGTATCCCTGTCCCTGATTTCTCCCACCATAATAATATTGGGATCCTGTCGCAAAATAGCCCTCAACCCTGTAGCAAAAGTAATGCCTGCTTTAGCATTCACCTGGGTCTGATTAACATATTTCAACTCATATTCAATTGGGTCCTCAATGGTAACAATATTGACACCAGGATTATTGAGCATATTCAACATTGCATAGAGAGTAGTAGTTTTACCACAACCAGTGGGACCAGTCACCAGAATCATTCCGG
>CAZYGB010000046.1:0-4122 GCA_964647525.1 uncultured Candidatus Saccharibacteria bacterium
ATTTAATATAATAACATAAATAAAATTTATTATGGACGAAGAAATTAAACAAGAACCAGTAGAAGAAACAACAGCATCTACTGGAAGTTCATCTCCAGCAAAAAAGGCTAATCCTATAGCAATATTAAGCTATATTGGTATATTGTTTCTTATTCCTTTGTTAGCAGCTAAGGATGATCAATTTGCTGTGTTTCATGCCAAACAAGGAATGACCTTGTTCATTGCTGAAATTATTACCTGGGGAATAGCCCTTATTCCTTTTATTGGATGGATTATTGCTCTCATTGCCTGGATAGTGTGGATAATCTTTAGCATTCTTGGTATCGTGAATGTATTAAAAGGAGAGAAAAAAGAATTACCTCTTATTGGCAAGTATGCTAAGAACTGGAAAATTTAGGCGAAAAATATACCCCCTTGCTCTTAGCAAGGGGAAAGGAGAGGTCGCATAGCGGTTTATTGCGGTTGCCTGGAAAGCAGCTGTCCCGGTTTTCGGGACCGTGGGTTCGAATGCCACCCTCTCCGCCATTTGTCACTTTTTAAATCATTTTATTAAATGCCTCTCCTCGAGTGAATTCATTTTTAAATTTCTCAAAACTGGATCCTCCGGGGGAAAACAATATTATATTTTTCTTTTTAGGATCTATTTGAGCAATGCTGTTTTTCCAGCATTCTTTTAATGATTCTTGCGGTTGATGCCCTATATGATATTTTATCTTTGCTAATTCCTTTATTAATTTTCTTGTTGCAGAGCCATTAAGGAGTATTAAATTAGAGGGGGGAAGAATTTTCTTAATTGTTTGGGCCAATGAAGCAAAGTTCAAGTTTTTATCTGTTCCTCCGGTAATGAGGATGAGGTTGATATTTTTGTTCTGACTATATCTTTTTAAGGCGGCTATTACTGCTTCAGGGGAGGTGCTGGCACTGTCGTTAATTATCTGAAGATTCTTTTTCTTTTTTATTAATTGCTGCCGGAATTTGATAGAAGGAAGAGTAGCAATTTGCTTTTTTATCTGTTTAAGAGTCAAGCCGGATAATTTGGCAATTAAGATAGCCCGCATCAGATTATTAACATTATGTTCTCCCCAGTCTGTTCTGAATGCTGCTATACTACTGATTAATTGTTGTTTCTTGTTTTGCTGAAAGTATATCTTACTGTTTTTCACATAAACACCATTTTGTGTTAAGGGGAGGGAATGCTGGGAGATAAAATAGATCTGGGCCTGATGGGGGAGAGAAAGAAAATACTTAGTCCACTGGTCGTCTTTATTAAGAATTAGATAATCATTTTTATTCTGATAGAGGAAAATGTTCGCCTTTGTTCGGGCATACTGCTTCATTGTCGTATAGCGATTAAGATGATCTTGATAAAGATTGGTAATGATTGCAATATGGGGGGAGTAGTGCTTGAATATTTCCAATTGAAAACAAGAGAGCTCCAGGACTACTGGCTGCTTCGGCTTTAATTTATCCAAAAAGGAAAGAACCGGACTATCGGGAGTATTTCCTCCCATAGCTGCCTGGGAATATTTTCCTTTTAGAAGATGAAAAATCCAATTGGTTGTAGTAGTTTTTCCTCTTGTTCCGGTAATAGCAATGACAGGATTGATATTAAAGCGAAAGAAAAGAGTTATTTCATTTTCAATTGCTTTGTTTTTCTTGCGAGCTGTTTGAAGATAGATATTATTTTGTTTAACCCCTGGGTTAATAATAATAAGATCATTGTTCTGAAAATCCTTTTTTCTGTGTTTTCCTAAGATTAACTTTGCTCTAGTAAGATAAGGTTTTAATTTTTGTAACGATTGTTTCAGCTCTTTTCTTGTTTTTAAGTCAGTAATAGTAATTTTTGCCTGGTGTCGCAATAACCAAAGAGAAGTGGCTACTCCACCACCTAAAATCCCTAATCCCATGACCAGAATTTTCTTTCCCTGGAGAAAGCTGTTAATTGCTTTTCTTTGCTCTTGATTCATAATCGTATTTTAACATTAATGGAAATAAGAAACAATTTTACTTTATTCCCTTTGCTTTTTTTTGAGAATATGCTATAATACCCCTGGTGATCTTCGGATCATCAAACGGTGGGGCTACTCTGGTCTGATTTATCAGAACAGAGTTCATCGTCTAAAAGGCGTCTTCGGACGCCTTTTAGAATTGACAGTAACCCCCTTTCTTTTATATACTATGGAAGTTCTTTACATTCCGCGGTAGCTCAATGGTAGAGCGGCGCGCTGTTAACGCGATGGTTGTAGGTTCGAGTCCTACCCGCGGAGCCAATTAAGACTTGACAGAGTATTTTAAGGTAGTATAATGAAGACACTATGAGCACTACCCCTGCCTCTCGGGCAAGGGTAGTTTTTTGTTTTAAAGGATGGTATAATACCAATATATGAGCATTATTCTTCCTAAAAAACAGCAGAGAGTCGCTGTTTATATCGACGGGAGCAATTTCTATAAATATCTTAAAGATAAAGAGATTGATTTTCCAAAAGATTTAAAATTTGATTATAGCGAATTTGTAAAGTTTTTAGTTGGAGGACACCAGTGTGTATCAAAGAGGTATTATGTTGGAATTGCCCGAGATTTTGATAATACCAAAAGGAGTAAACAGATAGTAAGAGGACAACAGAAATTTCTATCGCATATTAAAAATGAAGGATTTATTATAAAACCAGGTAGAATTATGTACGACAAAGGAAGAATAAGAGAAAAGGGGACGGATGTGAAGATAGCAGTTGATCTGGTGGTCGGAGCCGTAGATAACGTATATGATACTGCTATCTTAGTTAGTTCCGACACAGATTTAATACCAGCCATTCGCTATATTAAGCATAAGGGCAAAAAATTAGAATATGTTGGATTTTCATATAATCCTTCACTGGGGATGCAGAAGTATGCAGATTTATCGGTACTTATCAGGTTGGAAGATATAGAAAGATTCAAAGAGCAGATTTGATCAGATATATTCTATTATTGTCTGGTTCTGAACAGAGCCCTCGTAACTGATAAATTCAAATATACTTAGACTAGAGCTAAGTTTAAAAAGCCTTATAAATAAAGACTTTTCAAATTAAGATGAAATAATTTCTAACTAGTGATATAATATATGCAATAAAGGTCGAAAACGATAAATATTCATCCAAAAAATATGCAAAAAACTATTAATTTCTTGAAGACCAATTATCTTGCTAAGGGTTTGGTTTTTTTAGTGTTGTTTATTATTACAGATCTTATTTTATCTTATGTAGGATTAAGGAATGGCACGTTTAAATCTGATCTTTGGTTACGGGAAGGTTTAAAGGGTGTTTTAGCTATAATCTCTATGATTTTCTTTGTTTTTTCTGCTATTAAAGAAAATAAAGACAAGCTTATTTTGAAAATTATTTCGGTGGGTTTTGTTACCCTTCTTGCTTTTTGGTTAATTGATAAAATAATTTTCTTAATAAAATAGGTTCTAATGTTGTTCAGTTCCCGGAGCTGACTTAAAAAGCCTTTATTAATGAGGCTTTTTAAATTAGAGCTTGATGATGTTTGAGCTTGTGATATAATAGAGTTGTAATAATTAATAAATATATAAATATGTCCAAAAAAGGATTTGCTCCTATAATAGCTATCATTATTATTGGTGTTTTTGTAATTGGAACAGGGTTGTTTGTGTATCAATCTTCAAAAACACGAAATAAGGCAATAACTGATCTTACTTCTATTACTACAACCACTTTACCAACCACTACTATAACCATAACTACTTCAACTTCAGAGACTATAACGATTTTAAATCCTCCTCTTTATATTAGTGGAGATTTTAAAACAGATGCATATTGTAGAACAGCAACAAATGAACCACAATTTAGACGAGAAGGTTGGTATTTGTATGACGGAAGAAATACTAATGAGGCGCATCCTGACGCTATAATTTATTTTTTGAAATTAGATATATGTGTGGATAATTGCAATGCTGTATGTGGAGCTGATGGACATAGTATCATAAACTCTTGTGATTCTAGTTTGATTTTTTCAAGTAATTCTATTACTTGTACACCTAAAAGTAATTTAACTGCTCCTATGGTAAGTGATGTTCCCGCAGATACAAGCTCAGGATCTTGTATTACTTTATGTAAGGCAAAA
>CAZYGB010000047.1:0-3979 GCA_964647525.1 uncultured Candidatus Saccharibacteria bacterium
ACGAAGAATATTCTCTTTCGCTTTTCTAGCAGCTTGACGAGCTTGGGCTGTCAAAAGACAACGGGCCACTATCTTTTTGGCTTCATCTTTATGTAGCTCCAGATACTCCTTGAAATTCTCTCCCATTACCTTTTCTACTATTGTTCTTGCTTCAGGATTCCCCAGCTTAGCCTTGGTTTGACCTTCAAATTGTGGACTTGTTAATTTAATACTTATAATAGCCACCAGTCCTTCTCTAGTATCATCTCCGGAAAAAACAGTATTCTCACCTTTGATTAATTTCTCTTCCTTGGCATAGTCACTTAAACTTCTGGTTAAAGCGGAACGAAAACCAGTTAGATGCATCCCTCCCTCTGGAGTACGAATGTTATTAGCAAAGGCTAGTTCCTGACTGTCAGAATCTTCCACATAAGTAAGTGCTATCTCAACTAAAATATCTTCCTTCTCCTGTTTTACGTAAAAAGATTTCTGATTAACTGGATTAGAATGCTCGGTTAAATACTTAAGAAAAGCAACAATCCCACTTTCAAAATGAAAAGTGTAAGACGGAAAAACAGCCTCCTCTCGGTAATCAATAATCTTGATAGTAATACCGGGGGTAAGATAAGCCTGTTGGCGCAAGTGATCAAGAATCTTCTTGGTATCAAATCTTATCTCAGGAAAAACTTCAGGATCAGGTTCAAAAGTGATTTTTGTTCCTACTTGAGAGCATTTCCCTGCCTTCTTGAGTTTGGTTGTTGCTTTCCCGCGACTGTATTCCTGTTGATAGAGAAATCCATCTCGGCAGACCTCTGCTTTCAAATATTTAGAAAGAGCATTTACTACTGATATCCCCACTCCATGCAATCCCCCAGCCACCTTGTATGATGTCCCTCCAAACTTTCCCCCGGCATGAAGGGTGCAGAGAACTGTTTCCAAAGCAGATTTTTTTGTTTTGGCATGAATATCAACTGGAATTCCCCGTCCGTCATCAGTAACCGCCACCTTATTGTTTTCAAGGAGTTCTACTAAGATATTTCTGGCATAGCCAGCGGTAGCTTCATCAATGGAATTGTCCACAACTTCCCAAACTAGATGGTGTAATCCATCAAGACCAGTGGAACCAATATACATTCCTGGTCTTTTTCTTACCGGTTCTAGCCCCTCAAGAATATATATATCTTTTGCTGTATAAGAAGCAGATATTTCCGGCTGATCCTTTTTGACTTTTTTATTTGTTTTTGTTTTAGGCATTTTTTATCTGATCTTGGCTTTTATTCCCTGTAGAGATTGATAAATTTTATTCATTTCCCTGTCTATTTCCTCTTTTTGCAAAGTATGATCTACTGCTCGAAAGATCAAATGGAAAGACAGACTTTTTTTTGATAAATCCGAAATTTCCCCTTCATAAATATCAAATAAATCTACATCTTCCAAAAGAGAGGATGCTGTTGACTGAATAACATCCAAAACAGCAGCTACTGAAATATCTCGGGGAAGCAGTAAGGAAATATCCCTGATCACAGCTGGAAATTTTGGTAGAGGCTGAAATTCTCTTTCCTCATTAACTAAATTCAAAAGAGCAGCTAAATCTATTTCCCAGAATACTGTTGTCTCCGGACAGTCATATTCCTTCAGTAGTTTCCCCGAAGGAACTCCGAGAACAGCAATTATTTTACTTCCCTCTTTCATAATTGCTCCCTGAGAAAACAATGTTGCGTAATCGCTTTTCTCCAAAGAATCAATCCTATAATCATCTTTATCTACCCCCCAGCGAGAAAACAGATCCTCAATAATCCCTTTTCCTTGATAAAAGAGATTGTCGGATTTCTCCTCTTTTGCTAATATTCCACCTAGCATAAAATTCTCCCGAATACCATTTTTCTCCCGCCAATAAACTTTCCCTATTTCAAACAATTGAATTTCTTTGCGGAAATGAGAATTAGAAGAAATATTTTTTAATAAATTAAACAGTAAAGAAGGACGCAAATATTTTGTTAAGCCACTGGTAGGATTATCTATTTCTATTAACTTGTTTTTCCAGTTAGAAGGTAGTTTTCCCTCATCTTCTGCAGATAAAAAGGAATAATTATATACTTCATTCAAATTATCGCTTCGCAACCAGTCTCTTGTTTTTTGACGAAACTGCCAAGATTCATTAACGGGGGGAATGGCTAGTAATTCCACTGGGAGACAGGATTTGATTTTATCAATTCCCTGAAGACGTACAACTTCCCCCATGACATCTTCTTTTACCTTAATATCATTACGAAAAGAAGGTGGAGAGAATAGAAGGTATTTCTTTTTTACTTGTGAAGAAAAACCCAGGCGAGAAAGAATTTTTAAAATCTCTTTTTGAGAAATAGTTTCTCCTAAAAATCTTTCCCAGTCATTTTTGATAAGAGGAATGATTATTTTTTTCTCCTGGGGTATTTTTGTCTGAGCTTTTCCCTGCAAAATAGATCCTCCCGCTATCCTTTTGATAAGAATGGCTAAACGTTCAAGAGTATATATGCTTAAATCCGGTGAAAGATTATGCTCAAAACGTAAAGAAGCATCAGTAACTAATCCTAATTTTCTAGAAGCATGACGAATATTCGCTCCTTTAAAATTGGCACTTTCTAAAACAATCGTCTTGGTATTTTTGTCTACTTCCGCTTCCTGGCCTCCTTTTATTCCAGCTAAGGCTAAAGCTTTTTCTGAATCAGCAATAACCATTATTGAAGGGTCTAGAGAGTAATCTTTACTATCCAAGGTCCTAATTTTTTCTCCTGCCTGGGCCTGACGAATACGAATTAGCCTTATGGCCCGTCCTATTTTGCTCTTACTTTTTCCTAATTTGTCATAATCAAACACATGAAGAGGCTGACCGGTTTCTAACATCACATAGTTAGCGGCATCAACAATATTATTGACAGGACGCAATCCACAATCAAGAATTCTTTTTTGGAGCCAGAGTGGAGAAATTTTAACTTTTATATTTTCTAACATTCGGGCAGAATAGAAAAGACAATTGGCTGTTTCTTTTTTCACCTTGAGTGCTCTCTGTATTTTCTTTTCCCCTTCTTTTACTTTTTCCTGAGGATAAGAAAATTTCTTCCCTAGAATAGCCGATATCTCCCGAGCTAATCCTAAATGACTGGCAGCATCAGCTACCCGATTAGCAAGCAGATCCACGTTCAAAACTACCCGTTTTCCAGAAGAAACAGAAGTTTCTGCAAAATACATTGTTAGAAGATCAGCCAATTCCTGAGAGGACTGCTTAAACTTACTTAAACCTTTTAACCATTCAAAAGAAAATTTCATAATTTAGAATTGTTCTAAAAAGCGAATGTCAGAATTAAAAAAGAGCCTGATATCTTCAATGTTGTATTTAATCATAGCAATTCTTTCTAGGCCTAGGCCAAAAGCAAATCCCTGCCAACGTCCAGTTTCATATCCTACTTCTGTAAATAAAGAAGGGTGTACCATGCCAGCTCCCATTATCTCCATCCAATCTCTGCTTAAGGAATTGGTTTTAGAATTTCGGTTTTTTATTCCAGATTTCATTTTAATATCTACCTCCACTCCCGGTGACACAAAAGGAAAATAACTGGGACGAAAGCGAACAAGAACATTGTTTTGGAAAATATTTTTTACAACAAGTTCAATAATAGCTTTAAAATTTACCAGACTGACTTCCTCCCCCACCATCAATCCCTCAATTTGATGAAACTGAACTTCATGAGAAGAATCGGTAGCTTCATGACGAAAACATCTTCCCGGAGCAATTACCCTAAAAGGAGGCATATGAGTTTCCATGTAATGAACCTGTTCCGGACTGGTATGGGTTCTTAATAAAAGCTTCTCCTTTTGATTGCCGCGTAACCAAAGAGTATCCCACATATCCCGAGCAGGATGATCAGCTGGTATATTGAGGGCATCAAAATTATAATATTCTGTTTCAATTTCCGGTCCCTCAATAATAGCAAACCCCATACTCTCAAAAGATTTAATAATT
>CAZYGB010000048.1:0-3979 GCA_964647525.1 uncultured Candidatus Saccharibacteria bacterium
CCAGCCCTCGGTAAGCATAGAAACAGAAACAATCCACTCCACCGGATTTTCCGGTTCATCAACGGTTTTCAATAATTCTCGGTTTTTTTCGTGCTTCTGGCTTGAAGTAACCGGCAATACTTTTTTGCGTGCCTCTTCTGCGGAAATTCCTTCTTCTTTCTTTAAAAATTTTTTGATATCTTCCATGATTTCATCGGTCTTTGAAATTTTGTTGGTAACAAAAATTGTTATATGCTTTTTGACTTTTGGATATTTTTTCTTATTCTCAATATGGTTTCTGTAAATTGCCTTAAATTTTTGTTTCCATCCTTTTGATTCATCCTTTTCCAAATAATTGATGTCTTTTACCACTCTATCCTCAATCGCTTGGCGGATCGGGTATCTGTAAATAACATCTTTGAAATAATTGTCGCCTTTATACGGAGTGCCTGATGAATTAAGAATAAAAGCAAAGTTATATTCGGGATTTCTTAAAAACTTTGCCCATTCCAACATCTCTTCATCTTCGGTTCGGCTGGCATGTGCAGTGGCATTGATGAAATGGTGGGCTTCATCGTTGATTATCAAGATTCTTCTTTCTTTTCCTCTTAAATCTTTGATTGACGAATTAACATGGTCATACGCTTTATGGATATTATCAATCACAATATCGCCTTTTTTAATCGCCTTGTTTGCCCGAATAATGCCCGGATTTCTGTATTTTCCACCTTTTGGAAATGCGCTTTGCAGATTTGTTTTGATTGTAAAATTATTAAACTTTTTCAGAAGCTCATATTTGATAGTTCTTGAAGGACAGACAATTAAAACATTATCAACCACGCCCTCGGCAAGCATTATTCTTGCCGCCGCGTACATTACCCAAGTTTTTCCAGTTCCTGTTGCTAGATCAATCGTACAGCTCAATTTATCCTTAAAAAGTAAATCCCGGAGTAATTCTTCATCATCCCTGAAAAATTCTTGCATTGCTTTATTCGTCTTGAAATTTTCTCTTACTAATTCCTCTATGTTTTTATATTCTCCGCTCAGAAAAAGTTTAACCACTTTTCTGATCGCCTCTTTTTGATATTCCCGTTCGCCGCACAATTCCTCGATAAAATCTTCGTATTTGGAAATATCAAAATTATTGGCCTTCTCTGAAAGCCGTAAAACTAAATCATTGGGGCTAATTGTTTCTTTGTTATTTTCAATCATAGTTCCTGTGAATAATGGTGGTTTTTATAAAATTGGAATAATATTCTAATGGGGTACCTAGCGTCTCGTTCTATGGGTTTTACTCCATAATAATCTATTAACATCGGACTTCCCCAAAATTTACTCTTTTTCCTGCTTTCTCGTTTATTTCCTAAACTTTCAGAAATATCTTTTCCATGTACATAAAAAGTTCTGAGTTCATTAAGTTTTCTCAAATGTTTATATTCATCTTTCGCAATAATATTTCTTGACAAGCAACTATCCAATAACTTTGTATAAGTGCCTTCGTCAGATTCCCAAACAGAACCGCGCGGTTGGTAATATGGGATCTTAAGTAAATGCGCCATCCATAATTCAATAGTACAAGCAGACAAAATTATAGAACTAACAAAATCTCCCATCATAAAAGTGTGTCTCGCTTCCTCAAAGTAATACCAAATATCGGCTGGTCCAGCATAATCTGGCGTGCTTTCAAATTCTTTTAAGAGGAATATCAATCGATCTTCAATGTATTCTTTATTTGTCTTCCAGTAGATATCCAAATAATCCTTTGCCTGTTTTGTATAATTTATAGACATACTCACTTTTTCTTAAAATCCTTAATATCTTTTACTTCTACTTTTTCGTTTCCTAAAACATCAAGATAAATAATCATCAATTTTTGTTTTGCTTTTTCTTTTGGAAAAACTACTTTGAAATCATTTTTAACAATCTCATCGCCAAAGAAATAATGGTCCATATCAAAAACTTTTCCATCGTAATTTTTATCAATCATTACCATTGAAAGCGCTTCTTTTTTTGGATCTTTAAATTCCACTGGTTTTTTGCTTATCTGCACCGGTTCAAACTTTTTAATTTTTATCACTAGTTGATCAAATAACCCACCTTCTTTTCCTTGATAATATTCACATTCAACTTTTGGCGGATAGATAAAATCAAAGCCAATACTTTCTATTGTTTGATTGATTTTATCTTTTGATAACGGCTGAAGCCCACGCACAAAATCTTTTTCCAATATCTTTTGAATTATAGAATAAGGAACTTTCAAAATATGATAGCGAATTTTTCCTTTGTCTATATAATCCTCATTAAACCGCACTACGCTCGTCGGAGCAATAATATACATTTCATCTTTTAACCCACTTCCAACGGTTTTATACAAATCATCAATAAATTCATGAGTTAAATAATCTTTTTGCGAAAAGACCATCACCGGTCGGTTGTTCAAAATCCCGTGAAATTGTACGCCCTTGATTTTATGTTCGCTCGGCTCGGCATTAAACAATTCCAGAACGAACTTTCTGTAATCCTCCTCATCCATTTTTTCAATGAATCCAGAGTCCAAATAAAGCCCCGCATTGTATAAAACAAACGGCTTTGGCTTTAATGCCTTACCTTTGTTGCCAATTTCCGCTTTCAGATTCAGCATTCGTTTTTGAATGGTATAAATCGCCAGCTTTGAAGAATCAATCATAATCCATTTCCTGCCAAGTTTTTCTGCTACTGCACCGGTCGTGCCCGCGCCCGCAAAAGCGTCTAAAACAATGTCGCCCTCGTTCGATGATGCTCTAATAAATTTCTCAAGTAATTTTTCTCTTTTTTGTGTGGGAAAACCAGTATCTTCTGGATTTCCCTGGGCTAAAATATCTACTAGAATCCAATCTCTTGGCTTTACGCCAATAACCTCATCTTCATATTGTCTATAAGTTAGTCCTGGATATTTTTTCTCATTTTCTAAAGATAAATTTGCCATCTGTTTAACAGGACTATCCTTTATATTTCGCCCCCTAATTGTAAATTTCCTTCCCTTTTCGTCAGTATATTTAAATTTTTTATATGATTGCTCTTCAAGTGGTAACACCACATCTTTCCAATTAAAAACTGGTTTATCTTTTTTCCAATACATTAAAATATTATCGTGTTTTCTATTCCAATAACTTTCGTTGTGCTCATACCATCTATAGAGCCACGAAATATCGTTCTTAAAATTATATTCATCAAAAAGTTCATCGGCCAAAACTTTAATATAATGGGATTTTCTTAAATCTAAATGAATGTAGATAGTTCCGTCATCAGTCATTAGCTCTCTTAAAAAAATTAATCTCTTTCTTAAAAATTCTAAAAATTCGGCTCCGGCAAGTTTATCTTGATATGCTTTCTCTCCTTTTGCTCCCTTAAATTCCTGCTCGGCTGCAAACGGCGGATCAATATAGATAAGTTTTACGCCATTTCTACCGTCAGGATTTCTTAATTTGCCCTGTTCTTTCAATTTCAAAAGATGCTTTAATGCTTGCGAGTTGTCCCCGAAAATCAACATATTTCGCCATTCGCCCTCTTTTGCTTCACCGAATTTTTTTATCGGTTGAAACGGCACGCTCAAAGTATCCACCAGAATATCCTCTTTCCTTTCTTTATTGGCGTAAGTTAGTTCATATTCTCTTTCCGTCTCAAACGGAATCAAAAACCGGTACTCATCAGAAATCGATTTATCTTCTTGAATTTTCTTAATGATCTCTTCTTTTTGTTGTTTAGTTAGTTTTTTCATAAATTAATACGATTTTTTGTTTAGTAATTTTAAAATATCCTCTTTTTTGTAACGCCTATCGCCACGCTTTCCAAACCGAATAGCTTTGAGAATGCCTTGATTGTCCCAGTTCCGAAGAGTGTTGGGATGACAATTCAAAATCTCGCACGCTTGTTTCAGGGTGAGAATTCCAGGTGATTTATCAAGTTTGTTCCCTTTTCGATTCATCATATATAACTTAACATAAGTTAATAACGATGTAAA
>CAZYGB010000049.1:0-3964 GCA_964647525.1 uncultured Candidatus Saccharibacteria bacterium
ATTTTTTTAAAAATGTTTATTCCTATGGCTTTACTACGGCGTCAGATCCGGCAGTTTCCTATACTTTTTCAACTTCTACTTTGGAAGTTTTTGATACAATTCCGGCGTGGGATACAATGTCCATGATCTTGGGTATTGGCTTGGTTATTATAGTGGGTTTTGGAATTTTCAAAATGATAATAAAAATATGAGTTTTTATCAGCGTTTTAACGCTCAAAACAGGTTAAATATCAAAAAAGGTATATTGGTATCAGTTATTACTTTATTGCTGTTTTTAGTTGTTCCTATTACGAACGCAGTAGATTGGCAACCTTTGATAATTGACAATTTTGAAACATATATCTCTACCGATCCGGACAACGCATTAGAGGGTCAGGGGAATTGGGTTTATGTTAGTGGAGATCACAATGTTGTTGTTGTTCAAACGGAAAATGTTTTAAACGGGCAAAAAGCAATTGGTCAATTATCCCCTTGCAATCAAATTGAGAGAGTTTCTTGGTCTACTTCTACAAAAATTTTAGACGGATCACAATGGTTTTCAATAAAAACTGATCATGTTGCGAGTGGAGATAAAGACGCGTTTTATCTTTATTTTAAACAAGACGGAGAGTGGAATTTTGGGCTACAAATTCATTATGACGGAACTTTTAGAGCTTACGGTGGCGCCGGAGATTGGTATGGTTTAATTCCGGTTGTTGCTGACAAGTGGTATGACATACATTTTGAGTGGAGAAGTATTGACGACAAATTTAGAGTTAGTATTTACGATAGCGTTTTAGAAACGGAATTACATGTTTCAGCTTGGTTTAATATGCGCCAAAATTATTCTACCGGAATAAATAACATACAAATAGAAATTGACGGCAGAATTCCGGTTATGACATATTTAGTGCTTGATCATTTTTCAGATATTCCGTCTTGGGAAGACATATATGTTCCACCTTTGCCGTCAGTTTATTTTGATAGTCCGGCAAACTATTCCGAAGTTTCAGAAAGTCCTTTGTTGATCACCGGAAATTTTGAAAATTGGGATACGGAAATTTATGACGCTATTAGGTTAGTTGGTTGTTCCGATGAAACAATGCGCTGTATAGTTCCACAAGATTTTATTCCGACCGGATCAACCGGAAATTTTGATTTTACAATTCCAACAGATCTGACTGTTGGGCTATATGATTTTTATTTTAACATTGTTGTTGGAAGTTGGATTTGTAATCCGGCAAATTCGCCGGAATTACATTTGTATATTTTGACAGATTTTGCAACGACAAGTCCACCATATTTACCACCACCACCGGAAACAGAATTAAAAGATCCATATGTTTTCTATTTTGAAAATACAGAATACGAAACGACAACGGCGCTTTTTAATAGTTTGACGAATAGTTTTGGCGCAGGTTTTATTTGGATCTATAATTTATTGGATATTTTTGATTATTTTCAGATCAACGCAAATGTTGGACAAAACATTGGACAAGCAATGGCCACCGGCAGGGCTTATTTGGGCAATATCAACGCCTTTTTTGGCGATCTGCCTATGATCCAAATGTTTCTTTTATATTTAGGCGTTCTTTTGATAGTTGGAATTTTAAGATTTATCAAATATATCAGAAATTTATTACCTTTTGTTTGATCTTTAAAAACTACTTGACATTTCAGATATTTGTTTTTTAATAAAAGTTATCCACAGGTTATCCACAGGTTGTTAGCATAGTTTTCCACAGGTTTTCCACAGGTCAAAAGGTGTCAAATTCTTAAAATATAAGATTAAAATGCTTGACTTTTTTAAAAAAAAGATTTGAAATACTATGTCCTTAACAGCATTAAGAGAAAGAACATAGTATAAATATACTATGTTCTTTCTCTCTTTCTTTTAATTTTTAAAAACGACGACGAAACTATAAGAAAAAAATCAAAAGATTTTTAACATATTGAAAAAATTTTTGGTTATAGATAGGCGCTAAAAAAGCTATATGAGCAAAAGAGATCTCAAAAACGCTTTTAAGCGCCTATCTTTGGCCAAAAAGTTAAGGCCCACCCCCTACCCCCTTGACAAAAAAGATAATAAAATTTAAAATAAAACAATGGAAACGGAAACGACAATAATTTGCGATTTTTCCGAACCGGTTTATTGGGACAATAAAGACCAAATTTTAAGACCGGTGGACGACACTTTAAAGTTGGGAAACACTTGGAATTTTCAAAAAATTACCTGTTCCGGCACGAGTTCAGAAATGGCAAGTTCTACTTTTGCGCAAACTATTGAAAAAATAGAAAATTCCACAACCGGATCAGAATTTTATGTTTCAAAAACGATAAATTACGGAGATCTTTTGATTTCTTTTTTTCTTTTATTATTTGTTGTCTTTGGCGTTTTTAAATTTTTAGTTGATTTTGTTATTCCGAAATTTATGAATTTTAAACGCAGTTAAAAAAAATGGAAATACAGAATTTTACAAGTGGAGAATTTTACGGATTTATTTTTATGGCCGGAATTTATATTTGGTTAATTTTACAAATTTTTAGTGGTTTTGGAATTTTTAAAGACGCTTTTTATACGAGCCACAGAAAAAGAAGATGACCGGAGAAATAATTTTAAACAATATCTTTTTCAGCTTTTGGTATGTTTTAGGAGAAAATTTTATTCTTATTTTAAATGTTTCAATTTTCTTGACGATCTTTTTTGCTTTGTATTATTTGATTATTAAAAGATAGAAAAAACATGAGAAAAACATCTAAAAAATCTTATAGAAAAAAAAGAAGACAGAGCAGGGCTTGACAGATTTTTTTAAAAGTTTAAAATTTAATAAAGGCCGAATTTTTAAAAAACATTATCTCTTGTTAAAATGTTTTTATCACTATTTACTTTACCAGAAAGCGCAGTTGCTTCAACAACTGCCTACATTGGTGATCTCGTTGGATCACTTGGCCCATTTATTTGGTTAGCCATTGGAGTTCCTTTGGGCTTTTATGTTGTAAAGAAAGTTATCAGTTTACTTCCAAAAAGATAAAGTCCGGATAGGTTAATATGACGGCATACCGGCACGAGTGGAATTTTTTCTGCTCATTACCAACCCCCCATATTGTAAAAGATCCGGTCTTTCCTATCCCCTTTTTGGGACAAAAATATATGACATTTTTATTGAGTATAGGCTTTTTATGTTGTTCACAAGATCCAAAATTTACTTCCAAAAAAATAAAATTCTATGTATGACGAATTAGAAAATTGGGAAGATAAATTTTTTGTTTGGGGAAGAAAAATTGACGAAAGAATAAACTGGTATGAAAATAATAATTATGATAAAGAAGTTATTATTGAGTATTTGGAAAAATGCGCCGATATGCGAGAAAAATATCTCGATCCGAACGATTTGACAGAAGTTGAAGAGTATTGGACCGAAGAAATAAATTCTATATTTAGAGATTATGGGGTTTCAGATCCTATTTACGACGTAGCATTCAGAAATTAAAAAATTATCTTTTATGCCTTTATTAGTTGGGACATTTTTTACAATAACGGAAGAAAATGTTGGCACAATGCTTGGTTATACGAAAGATTTGATCACAGATTTGACGCCGATTATGTTGCCTATTATAGCCATTGGCTTGGGCTTGATTATTTTTTACGCTGTTATTAAGGCCATAAGGGGTTAAAATCTATGAGTTGGACATATCTATCCGACTTTTGGGATCAAATTACCGGCGCTGTTGCGTCAACAACAGCAGATTTGGTTTCTTATCCGGTTTCATTTTTCCAAAACATTGGAAACGCTGTTGCCGGTGCTGTTGGCCAGATATTTGATACTCTTTTTCATACTTTTTCAGATCTCTTTATTTTTGGGGCTTGGACAGGTGAAATGATAGGCGCTATCTTTTCAAAATTGTCCTTGCCTTTTTCATTTGTTTACAATTTTTTTAAAAATGTTTATTCCTATGGCTTTACTACGGCGTCAGATCCGGCAGT
>CAZYGB010000050.1:0-3853 GCA_964647525.1 uncultured Candidatus Saccharibacteria bacterium
TTCCAACTCGAACCAGGAACCCAACGGTAAGAAGTACTACCTAATAAATTGAAACTAGAAGCACCAATATTTCCATTAACTGATAATTTTTCGCCGGGGGCCGTCGTGCCGATGCCTAACCTTTTATTTGTATTATCCCAGAATAAACCAGAATCAGCACCAAAAGCACCAGCGTTATTAAACTGAATATAACCCGTAGAGCCAGCAGGAGCCCCGCCAGCCGCTGTCTGCCAGGTAGCCACACCAGAAGCATCAGAGGTTAATACTTTGGCAGCTGCTGCCCCAGTGGGTAATTTAAAGCCGGTAGATTGAATAGTCCCTGCTACATCAAGGGGATAATTGGGAGCAGTGCTGGTTGCTATCGCTAAGTATCCCTCTTTTGATTGGTTGTCAGAACCTGCATTAAGGGGAGAGTCGAGGTTATCAAGTGGAGGATTATTAGTAGGAGGATCCCAGGCGAGGGCATACCAGAGCACAAATAGACTCCCTAAAACAATCAGGGAGCTAAAAAGAAGAAATTTTGGTGTTTTTTTCATGGTAATATTAGATAAATTTAAAATTGAAAATTAGAATTTTTAAACTTATATAGGATATTATAGCAAATATATAATAGATAATACAGAATTTCTATTTACAGAGTTAATTCCGTGGTTGAAGTAGGAGTAATCAGTCCAGTAGTGGTATCAATATCAGTAATTGTTTCTAATTTTTTTTCTACCTGTCCTTGGGTAGCAGTAACGGTAATCGTTGCTGAGGAACCAGTATTAACAACAGAAACAGAAACATCATCGGTAGAATTTACGGAGAGAGGGAAAGAACCACTAGGGAAATCTTTATTTCTTTCCAATTTTATCAGGGCGTCCTGTAGCCCGGAATAAGCAGCATAGTAGGCCTGAGTACTCTTTTTAATAGAATCTGCACTCTGCCCTTGCCAAAAAGCCAATAGGGAAGTAGTTAAACTCACTACAAAGATAATGCTTCCCAGAGTAAGAACAGTTATAAGAGCAGCAATGCCTTTCTGAGATTTTAATTTTTTAATTTTGAACCTTAAATTAAGCACAAATTATACAATTTTTAAAAAATTTTCCTCTATATATTTTAATTATAACTTAAGACTGCTATTTAGTAGGTGTTATAATATTAAATACAAAAGTACGAGTACGGGGAACAGATAACTCTGATTTGGGTGAGTTGTATTGCAAAGTAACATCTATTTTAACAGCTATTGTACGTAAGCGCAGATTCTGCACTTTGTAACCAGGAGGATAAGAATCACAAATATCCGTCCCACCAACTCCCCCTGTATTACAATTAAAACTGATCCAGCCAATATTTTCTGAATAAGCATAGCCACCTAATTCTCCAGTATTAGAATCCATTGTTACTCCATAGGTAAAAGAAAGACAACTCTCATCTGTAGAACAATTAAAACTAATCCAACCATAATTTTCTGACCAGGCCCAACCGGAAAGGTCACCGTTAAGATCAGAAGAAACTTTATAGTTTACTGCACAAGTTTCAGTAGAAAGACAATTCAGGGCAATCCAGCTTTGATCAGAGAGAATATAGGCTAAACCAGTAAAATCTCCCGCCCTACTGGGTGCTTTAACATTCCCTCCGGGATAAGCAAAGTCTATCCATCCCACTTGATCATTCCAGGCGTAATGGTCAGTAGAAGCAATAGCCAAATTTTCTGGACCGGTAGGACTGAAAGCAAGAGCAGTCACTTTTACCTTTGTAGGATCATTGAGTTTTAATTGCTCTCCACTTCCCTCTTGAATATAAATAGTGCTAGTGCTAAGCGTAAATTGAGTAGGATTTTTAGCACTATCAGCCATTTCTAATTCTAAAAGAGAGCCACTGATGGTATTAACTCCCTTAGACACCTCAATCTTCTGACGAAATGTCTCTTCCAAAAAATACATTTCATTATTTAATTCATTCTGAACTTGAGTTTTTAAACTCGCCTTACTAGTCATATAAACCATTGTCCCAATGGCTCCAGTACTAATAGCAAGAATGGCAGAATAGATAAGAACCTCTAGGAGAGTAAAGCCCTTCCTGGTAAACTTTAAGTTTTTAACTTTAAATCCCATAATCCTTTAAAATTCAGTCACTGAAATCTCAATTATAATTTTAAAATTTAGAATCCGAAAGCAATCTTCATTCACTAGGGATTCCAGTTAATTATTATACCATTTACGGTGGGAGAAGTGGAGGTGGAATAAGGAACAGATAGAAAAACCTTATAACGAATGTAGCGATTATTCTGAGGACTATCTGTACCAGCAGTTGGAAAAGATATAGAAAAACCTTCAATAGGTTGGTAGTCACCAGAATATTCCCAGGTGCTAGTTGAACTTGTGGCAAAGGCTATTTGAAACTTAACATTTCCATCATTTGAACTCCCCTGCCAAAGAAGAGAATTAAATCCTGCTCCGTTTATAACACCGGTATCTAAAATCGAAGAAGTGAGAATACCATCAGATGTAGTGGTAGCCATAGTAATTTGCAGAGCAGTAGAATCATCAATATTGGAAGCGGAATCATACTTACTACTGGGATTAGGGACAGGACCTGCCTGACCAGAACCCCCCGACCAATCTGTCTGAGTGAAAGTATAGTTATCTTCCGAACGAATTAAATAAAAAAGCAAAGAAGAAGATCTGGCATAATTGTCTCCGTATTCCAAAAATACAGTAATTTTCTGAGTAGAAGGATCATTAATATCCCCTATATCTGTAATATCACCACTACCATCACGATTTACATTAGAAATCTGAAAATATCTTTTATATGGTATTTCATCAACTGCATCGATCTCTTGTCCGCTACTAATAACCCAAGTACTACTAGAAGCAGTGGTATAGTAATTTGTATCCTTATTCAAGTCATAAATAGTATGCCAATTACCCCGGCCCAATGCCTGAATAATCTCTGCTTCTTGATGAATAAGACTATTGGCAACTAATTTCTGCCTTACCATCTTATAATTCTGCAATGATAAAGCCATTAATGTAGCAGAACCACCGATTAAAATACTGCCTACAGCAACAGCAACAAGAATTTCCATTAACGACTGGGCCCGAAATTTATGTTTCATATTCTGTATCTAATATTATAAAACTGGAAATAAAAACATTAGAATTTGTATCATTAGTAATTAAAACACTTTTAGAGTAAATGTGCCTTTCGGTATTCAATTTGTCAGTTCCTCAATGAGCTTTTTTGGTTGTCCTTAATGAGAAAGTGGAAAATAAACATGAATCTCACTCTTTTGAGGATTAATAGGAAAGGCCTCAGTAGATGATGAGGAAGGTAAAGTCCATATTACCTGAGCAATATCAAAAGGCTCCTCTTCTATCATTTTACGATCGCTAAAGAAGAATAAATCTAATTCCTCTATATCCGGTAGGGAAATGCCAAAGGTAGATATTATCTCTTTACTTATTGTGATCAAGTCCTCTTCAACCAACAATTGGGGATTATCAGTCTTAAGCTCAATGTCATAAAGATCTATTGAGGTAGCATCATTTTTCACAAAACCGTTTCTTACAACAGTATAATTAACAAGACGACTATCTGATAGCACGATTTTTTTTGTTTTCCCTATTAAGTTTTTGGGATTATAAGAACTAGTCAAAGTAGTTGATGTGGTAGTTACTGTCTTAACTGATTCCTCTTCTATTGGAGATACTACCTTTTTATTGTAAAGATAAAAACTGCTTAACAAACTAATAATCAGCCCTCCAATAATAAGATAAATCAATATTAATTTTTTATCCTGAACCATGTTACTTTGATTTTTTGATTAATATATATTCTAGAAAATAATATTAAATCACTCCGCAAT
>CAZYGB010000051.1:0-3775 GCA_964647525.1 uncultured Candidatus Saccharibacteria bacterium
CCTATCAGCGTATTTTTAAAAAGTGTGGGTTGGATGCCGTAATTACTGAAGCTTCTGGAGGAACATTTTCTCGCCTTTCCCATGAATTTCAGGTATTAAATCCAGAGGGAGAAGATCTGATTTATTATTGTTCTCATTGTGGCTTTGCCCGTAACAAGGAGATAGCTCAATCTCTGAAGAAATGTCCCCAATGTTCCACCCCTCTTCAGCAAAAGAGGGGAATCGAAGTAGGAAACATATTTAAATTAAAGGATAAATATTCTCATCCTTTCGGTTTAAAGTTCTTGGATAAAGACGGCAAAGAACAAAATGTTTTGATGGGTTGTTACGGTATTGGAGTATCAAGATTAGTAGGGGTAATTCCGGAAGTACACCATGATGAGAAAGGAATGATTTGGCCCGAGACAATAGCCCCTTACTTAATTCATTTACTCTATCTTAAAACGGGTCAAAATGATCAAGACAAGAAGACCAAGGAACAAGCCGATAGACTTTACCAGATGATGCAAAAGAAAAACCGATCAGTTTTATATGATGATCGAGAAAACATCAGTAACGGAGAGAAATTAGTGGAGGCAGATTTAATCGGTTTGCCCTACCGGGTAATAATGAGCGCCAAAACATTGAAGAATAAAATGGTGGAATTTAAGGAAAGAAAGAAGAAAAAAGCTGAAATGATATCAGAGCGTGATTTTGACAAAATACTTAAAAGTAAGTAATATGAATAATATTATATAAATTATGATAAGATTTTTTCGCAAAAGATTTATTCAGGATACCGGAGTGGATTTAGGAACCAGTAAAACCCTTCTTTATATTAAGGGACAGGGGGTGGTGGTTAATGAGCCGACGGTAGTAGCCCTTAATAAGAAAACTAATCAGATTATAGCTATCGGGAGAGAAGCGAGATCAATGCGGGGGAAGACCCCTCCTCATATTGATGCCATTAAGCCCTTAGTTAACGGGGTTATTTCTGATTTTGAGGTAACGGAAAAGATGTTGCGCTATTTCTTTGAAAAAACAAAGAAGAAAGGTTCCTTTAATGATTTGACCACCTGGCGGAGGTTGGTAATTGGAATTCCTTGTGGGGGGACAGAGGTAGAAAAAAGAGCTGTTGAAGATGCTGCCCATAATGCCGGAGCGAGAGAAGTGTATTTGATAGAAGAACCCTTGGCAGTAGCTCTGGGGGCTCGTTTACCCATTCGGGAATCCAATGGTCTTCTTATCGTTGATATTGGGGGAGGAATCACAGAAGTGGCAGTTGTTTCCCTGGGGGGAATTGCCGTGTCGAAGAGTCTGAAAATAGCGGGGGACAAGCTTAATGAAAACATAATCTATTATTTGCGGGATAAATTTAAGCTGATGATCGGAGAGGGAACAGCTGAGGAGATAAAAATTGCTATTGGTTCTGCTGAAGATTTAGGCAGTGGCAAGGAAATGAAAGTCAAAGGAAGAGATTTGACCAGGGGGTTGCCGAAGGAACTTAAAATAAAAGAAGAATATGTTCGAGAGGCCATTACTCCCTCCCTGGAAAGAATCATTGATGCCATTAAGGATGTAATTGAAGTTACTCCTCCGGAACTGATTTCTGATGTTATGAATACAGGAATCATTCTGTCAGGGGGCACCAGTCTGCTTCGAGGTTTTGATAAATTAATAGAGAAATCCGTTTCCCTGCCGGTGCATATCGTGGAAGATCCTATTACCGCTGTTATCAGGGGAATAGGAAGTATTTTGGAAGATGTTGATAGTTATAAAGATATTTTATCAACTATTAGCAAGGCTAAACCCCCTCTTTAATCAGTGTTCTTTATGTTTAGGAAAAGTAATCTTCTGATGTTAATTATCGGGATGGTTGTAGTAACTTTCCTGTTTTTATTATTCCGGGCCTATGTTTCTCCCAGTGCTTCTTTTCAGAGAAACACAGTCTCCATTGTTGCCCGGGGGCAAGATGCCGGTCTTTATGTTTCACCTCTCCAGGGGTGGATACATGATTTTTTTCATTTTAATCAACTGAGGAATATTTGCCGGGAGACTCAGAAGGAAAACCAGCGTTTATTGATTCAAAACACTAAAATCACTCAAATTCAGGAAGAGAACAATCAGCTTCGTCAGATGTTGAAACTTAAGGAAGAAAAATCTTGGCATTTAGTACTGGCTAATGTGATTCTCACTGATCCTACCGGTCTCAGTGGGTCTTTCTGGATCAATAAGGGATCAGAAGACGAACTGGCAGCGGGAATGAATGTGATTATTAATGGGGAGATTTTAGTGGGGAATCTGGTAAAATGCTTTCCCTCCTATTGTCAGGGTGTTTCCATTCTTTATCCTGATTCCCGTTTGAGTGTCCGGGATAGTCGTTCTGAAGTCATGGCCATAGCGGAAAGGGATAGTGGAGGGAAACTTCTGTTAAAACTTGTTTCCCAGGAAGCCGATATCAAGAAAGGTGATGTTTTAGTGACTTCCCGGGAAAATCCTGCCTTTCTTCCTGATCTTTTGGTGGCCCGAGTGGGGGATCAACAGGGTATTGCTGCTAATTTTCTGAAAGATTTTTCTTTGGAACCTTTCTTTGAGAGAAGTGACATTTCATCAGTTATAGTCATTACTGATTTTAAAGGAAAATAATCTTTTATGAAAAAGTATTTTCTAAGCCTTCTGGTCTGGATGTTAATAATGTTTTTCTCTGTTTATGGAGGGAAATCACTGGCACCGGGTTTTGTGTTCAGCCTCCCCCTTCTTTTTCTAATTTTTATATTTCCTTACTTTCCTTATCTTTATTCCTTCTTCTTGGCTTTTTTGACTGCCCTTGTTTTGGATACCCTGGGGGGATTAGGCGCTACTAATTTGATTGCTTTTTTTATTGCTTTACTAGTGGGAATAGCCTTACTCCGGTTTTTGGAAAAATCCAGTTTTATTTCCCAACTAATATTAGGAGAGGTGATGATTGTTGCTTATTATCTGACTCTTTTTCTGGGGAACTATGTCTGGAGAGATATTAATTTGGGATTCATTGTTCTTTGGGACTGCTTGGGAGCAGCAGTTCTGTATATAGCTGTTTTGTTTATTAAAGAGCGTCTTCAATCTCATTAAAATGCGTTTTAACTATTTTATCAAAAGGGATGAACATTTACTGGATCCAGAGGAAATTCTTCTGGATCGTGGTACGGAGAAATCAATTGAATTTCAGTTAGAGAAATTAGAAAAGCCAATTTCTCCTTTTTTAATAAAGGCAATTCTTTTAATAGGGTTGGGATTAATTTTTTTAATAGCAGGACGCTCCTTTGCTCTCCAGATTATTGAGGGGCAGGATTATCGGCAAAGAGCGGACAACAACAGAATTCGTTTTTCCATTATTAATGCCCCCCGGGGGATAATTTATGATCGTTTTAATAATCCCCTGGTATATAATTCACCTTCTTTTAGTTTGGTAATGGTTCCTCTTGACTTGCCTTCTTCTTCCGAAGAAAAAGAAACATTGACGAACCAGATAGTAGATAGTTTTCAGCTGGATAAAAACGAGATTGTTAATATTCTGGCCCGGGAGGAAAATCGTTATTCTATTATCCCTATTCTTTTGAAATCCAATCTTACCATGGAAGAGGTGCGTCAGTTTGAAACCCAATCTCTGCAGGGATCGGGATTTGAAGTGATAACTGATAATAGCCGTCACTATCCCCTGAAGGAACAGTTTGCCCATTTGATTGGCTTCATTGGTAGAATTTCCTCCCAGGATCAAGATCAATACCAGGATTATCCCATGAACAGTAAGGTGGGA
>CAZYGB010000052.1:0-3775 GCA_964647525.1 uncultured Candidatus Saccharibacteria bacterium
TTTTGGCAGCTGCTAAAAAATCAATTTCATGCCGAATGCAGGCTCCCTTAATGAATTGGTTGTATGTCAGAAAATACCCCCGGTGTTTAAATATTTCTCCGGCAAATCTTTCAAAAGCAAAACCACTAGGTCCTAAATCCCTAATTCCTCTTCTAAGATTAAAACGAATGCCAGCCTGGGGTAATTCTTTGGATAGAATATCTTTAATCCTTTGGAAGATTTCCCGGGTAGGCATGCCGGAATAGGCTTTCTTTTCAATAGCAGAAGCAATATCCTGGGCTAAGGCTTTGGAAGCCCCTACTCTACGGGCACTAAGATATACTTTTCTCCAGGAGAAGAGTTCTTTCTCTTTGGCGTTATTGATAATATATATTTTGGACATAGTTGATTAATGTTATTAATTACCCTACTGTACTGCCGGAAGCTACTTCTCCGTCAGGAACAAGAAGCACCGGACCGTTAATATTTTTTGCTGCTAAAAGCATTCCCTGGCTTACATACCCCTTAATAATTCTTGGTTCCAGATTAGCGACAATGACAATTTCCTTACCCACTAGTGTTTCCGGAGGATAGTTTTCAGCAATTCCAGCCACCAATTGTCTTTCTTCCTTGCCCACTTCAATACTTAAGAGAATAAGCTTATCGGTATCTTCTATTCTTTCGGCCTTAATAATTTTAGCAATACGCAGATCAATCTTCTGAAATTGATTAATGTTAACAGTGCTGCTTTGACTGAAAGCTTTTTTCTTTTGAAGATGAAGATGAATTTCCTCTTCATTTAATCCAAAATGATGCCCTATTTCATGCCAGATAGTTTCCTCAATTAACTGATTGATTTTTGGGAAACTCTCTTCCCCTATCTTTTCAATATTCTTCTGGAAAAGGGTAATCTTGTCAGGGATAGCCCTATTATAATACCTTCTCTGGGTTTGGGGTATCCCTTCGTATAGCCCCAACAATATACTATTAGATGAATAACCGGTTTTATCTATTTGGTAGGATGAGGGCTGATCCTGAATGACAATAGCAACATTGCGCATCTTGTCTAAGAAGTAATAAGGCATTTTCTTCACGGTCTGATTCACTAATTGTTCGAATTGTATTTTATCCATATGGCTTTAATTGTTTTTTGCTTCCTGCTGCAAGTCTGCCAATATCTCTCCAAAGATATCAGGAGGAATAGGAATGGGATCACCTGGTTCAGTGACTCCTGGGTATTTCCAGGCACTGATTACTCTAATCTTAGGTTTTTTTATCACATACATCACCCAGAGCTCATAAGGATGTTTTTTAGAGCCAGTTCTTTGCAGGCAGGCAATAGTTCCGGGAGCAATACCCTCTTCTATCCGCCAGGGGTGTCGTATTACTCTTTTTACCCTGTTCTCAGAAAGACTGTATTGCAGTAATTTTGCTTGAGAATGCTGGGTCCAGGAAAAGAGGCTGTTTTTATTTTCTTTTTTCATTACCGGATTTGAAAATTAGTTAACCCTTCTTCTTTTTCTTCCTTGATATCCGTTTTCTCTATCTTTCCCTTAAAAAAATGTTTTAAATAGCTTAAAGCAGTATTAATGTTTTTTTCCTTTCCTTCTGCGATAAAGGTAACAGTTCCATCGGGATTGTTTCTCGTCCAACCGTTTATTTGAAATTTTCTGGCAACATACTTACTGACAGAGCGAAAACCCACTCCTTGTACTGTTCCAGAAAATACAAATCTTTTTCTCATTGTTTTAAAATTAATGTTCAATCTATCCTCCGTGCTTAATGACCATCACGTCGCCGTCCTGAACAGCATATTCCTTACCTTCCAAGCGAAGCCATCCTTTTTGGCGGGCATTGCTCCAGCTACCGGCTTCTAATAACTTCTCCCAATTGATTACTTCAGCCTTGATGAATTTCTTTTCAAAATCACTGTGGATGACCCCTGCTGCCCCGGATGCTTTTGTCCCTCTTCTAATTGTCCAGGCCCTAGTCTCGTCTTCTCTGGTAGAAAAGAAACTGATAAGATTCAATACCTGATAAGATTTCTTTATTAAAGGGGAGAGATCAGCCCCGGTTTCTAAATCAAGAATGATATAATCCCCTTTTAACATTTTAATCTTATCAATAACTTCCTCCGGGATATCATTTTCCTTGCCATTAAGAAGATAAATTTGTTTCTTTGCTGTTAGAAGGTTGAGGCTGCTGAGAGGAGGATTAGCCACTATCTCTTCTTCTAAATTATTAACTAATAATTTATCTTGCCCCAGAATGTCTTTTACTTTCTGGAGAAGATCCAATTCCTTTAATGCTTGCTTATCCCCGCTTTTAGCTTCTCCTCTTATTTTATCTATTCTTTTAACAACAGTCTCCAAATCTTTCAATATTAATTCAGTGTTCACTATTTCCAGATCTTCCCGAGGATCAATTTTCCCCGCGATATGGACAACACTTTCATCAACGAAACAACGTACCACTTGAACAATGGCATTGGTTTCTCTAATATTAGCCAGGAATTGATTACCTAACCCCTCCCCTTTATTGGATCCCTTTACTAAGCCGGCAATATCAAAAAATTCCACTACAGCAGGAATAGTATTTTCTGATTGACTCATTTCAGTTAACTTTTGCAATCTGGCATCAGGTACAGTAACAACCCCGATATTGGGATCGATAGTACAAAAAGGATAATTGGCAATATTAACTTCCTTTTTGGTTAACAACTGAAAAAGGGTAGACTTACCAACATTAGGCAAGCCGACAATACCAATGGATAAATTCATATCTCTATTGTAAAACAAAACAGGACTGCTCGCAAGAGCAGCCCTGTCCCTACCGTTTTATACCTTACATTTGATTATATCAATATCAAACTGAATTAGAAAGTTACCTCCAAGCCAGCTTTTTGTTGATTATTAAGCCAAAAGGTAAAAACCCAGCTTTGACCAATTTTCATCATTGTCATTCCTTTGCCGGAAGATTCAGCGGTTTCAAAACCCTGCGCTTCTAATTCAGTCTGAACTGCGGTTATATCATCATCTATTACAACCCTATTGAAAACATATGTGAGCATGGGGCCAAATTCTTCTTGAAGTTTCACTCCCTTCACAATCTCGCCGTCAACTTCTTTATCATAGATTTCCTGCAAAATCGGCAGTAAAATTGCATGAACTGCTTGAGCCTTTTCTGCTGTTGGTTCTACCACTTTTTTGCCATCAAAGTATATTTCCACTGGAGTTTTCTCCTTGCTGACCGAGGTAGTTGGAGAGGTTCCTTGTAATGTTGTCGTTGTTGGAATAACAGAGGTTGTTTTCACTCCGTTAGCTTTCCATATCATCCAACTGATAAGAATCACTACGATTACTACCCCAATTATTATTAAGTTCTTTTTTGATTTCATATTTTATGTTATATGTTTAAATTAAATTTATTTCGACCTTTACCCCATACTTCTAAAGATAAATTATCGTTTCTTTAGACCCAACCAATCCTTAAAAGGTACAAAGTTTAATATATCATTATATCAGATTTAATCAATAATTTCACTTCCTGTAAAACAAAACAGGGCTACTAACAAGAGCAGCCCTGTCCCTACCGTTTCTTGATTATATCTAAAATTCTTATCAGGATCAAACTGAATTAGAAAGTCACCTCCCAATCAGCTTTTTGTTGGTTATTAAGTCAATTCGATCTTTATTACTCTTCGATCATTTGCAACTCTGTTAATCGTTGCACATACTTTTCTGTAATTGCTTGAGCGCGTTGGGGATCATTCTCCAACAAATCGCCATAAGCAGCA
>CAZYGB010000053.1:0-3647 GCA_964647525.1 uncultured Candidatus Saccharibacteria bacterium
AGAAAATTGTTTTGCTTTGCTCGCCGAAGTTCGGCGGGCGGAAACGCGGAGCGGAATCATTCGAGCGATTGTCGTTCAAAAAAGGTTCGAGCTTCGTTCAGCAATTGCGACTTATTTATACCTTTGTAAACAAAAACTCCCTCAGAGGGAGTTTTTAATATATCTATATTTTCTAATTTGCTCTATATTTTTTACCCACAAAATACAATTCTTTGCTTCTTTTTCTGCAGGCTCTCGGTTTAAAGATTTTGAAAAACTTAAAACAAGAGTTAATTTCTTTAGCAAAACAATGTACTTCATAGCTTTCAAAAACCTTGCATACAAAAGACCCCCCATCCTTTAATAGAAAAGTGGCAAAATAGAAAGCCCTTTGCATAAGATCTAATGATTCTTGTTCGTCTACATCCTTTATACCTGAGGTATTAGGTGCCAAATCAGAAACAATAACATCAAATTTTCTTTTTCCTTCCTTAATCAAGATTTTCTCTAATTCCTCCTGTTTTAACTGAAAAACATCTTTCTGAAGGAAAATCGCTGATAAAGTAATAGTCAGCGGGGTTAAATCTATTCCTACCACTTTTCCCTTGGGCTGGGTAACTTTTTGAATATATAAAAGCCAGGAGCCGGGAGCGCAGCCAAGATCTAAAACAAAATCATTAGGATGAAAAATATGGAATTTTTGATCAATTTCCTTTAATTTATAAACAGAACGGGCCGGATAACCCTCCTTTTTTGCCTTTTTAAAGAAAAAATCTTGGGGTTGATACATTAGAACCAGTATAAAGGAATAACAAGGCAGAGACAAGGAATTTCATTTCTCAGTAACCGATATTTGTTATATAATAAAAGATATGAAAAAAACTATTTTCATCTTTGTTGTTATTCTAATTTCAATTCCTTTTGTCTCTTTTGCTAGAGAAAATATCACAGATTGGTACATTAAAGAATTTAACACTTTAATTACTGTAAACCAAGACTCGTCTTTATTAGTTTCTGAAGACATAACTGCTGATGCCGATAGTCTTCCAAATAAGCATGGTATTTTCAGAATTCTACCAACCCAAATAAAAACTCCTGATAAAGTATTTAGGACACCGATTGAGTTAATAAGCATCACAGATTTTAACGGTAATCCTTTACAATATACAATCATTAGGGACAGTGGCAATAATACTGTAACTTGGAAGATTGGCGATCCCAATAAGACAGTTAGTGGAGAAAATTATTATAGGATAGTATATAAAGTAAAAAATGCAATTCGTTTTGATAATCCAAATTTTGACGAGTTTTATTGGAACTTATTAGGAACTTTTTGGAAATTAGATATTGATAAATTTAATGCAACAATAATTTTTCCGACAGGGGTTAATGAAGAAAACACTGAAATTAATTACTATACTGGTTATTCTGGTGAAAAAAGACAGGATTTAGCGAATTATAAGTGGATAGTTGATTATGTCTTACAGTTTGTTGCAACTGGTGTTATTAAAAGCGGAGAGGGCATTACCGCTTCGATAGTTTTTCCTAAGAATATTTTTTATCCGTCCCAATTAAGTTTTACTGAAAAATACATTAATCCTTCTCCTTATTTGTGGTTTTTAATACCTATTATCGTTTTTATATGTTGTTTTATAGCATGGATGAAGTATGGTAAAGATCCAAGAATTAATAAAACAATTATTCCTGAATTTGAGATTCCTGGTAATCTTTCGCCAATGCAAGTAGGTCTGCTTGTTTCTAACGGCAAATGGAACAAAAGACTGATTCCCGCTTCAATTATTAATATGGCTGTGAAGGGTCTTATCTCGATTAAGGAAATTGAACCACCTCCTCCTGCAGTACGCTTGACAGCAAAATTGTTCCAAAGGAAGAATTTTTCATTAAATAGTTTATCTTTAGGGAGTAAAAGCATTATTGACTTGCCGGCAGGCGATAAAGAGCTAATGGATAAGATCTTTAAATGGGAAAAAGAAGTTGATCTCTCGCTTTTAAAAACATACTTTATTCAATATCTTCCAGAAATCAAAGAGGCAGCTATAAATGATTTAGCTGATCGACAGTTAATTATTAAAAAGGGGTTAACAATTGGAAAAATATTTTTTTTCGTAGGCATTTTATTATTAGTAATATTTAGTCAATTATTCGCTGGTTTTAATTCAATGATTACATATAGCATTATCGCTTCCGGTCTTATATTTTTAATTTTTTCTTTTATAATGCCTCAGCGGACTAAAAAAGGTGCGGAGCTTTTATGGAAAATAAAGGGCTTTCATCTCTATATGAACATAGCTGAAAAGTATCGTCAGCAATTCAATGAAAGGGAAAATATATTTGAAAAATTCTTACCCTATGCAATTGTTTTCGGAATGACCAAGCTTTGGGTCAAAAAAATGGAAGAAATTTATGGATCAGATTTTATTAAAAACTATTATCCAGCTTGGTTTATTGGAACAAGTTCTAGTATGTTTAACGTAAGCAGTTTCACATCAGCATTAGATAATCTGTCTTCAAGCATCGCTTCGGGTACAGGCACTTCTTCTGGTTCAGGTGGTGGCGGAGGTGCTGGTGGCGGAGGCGGAGGCGGTGGCGGAGGCGGATGGTAAAATAGTAAAACAAAAGGTCAAAAATTAATCTTTCAGTAAATTCAGAACAAGTTAAAAAATAATAAGAATCAATCTATTTGTGGAAATAAGACGTTTTAAGCCAAAAGATAAAAAAGTTGTGTCAGAACTTTATTACGAACTTCATCCAATAGAAGAAAAAGAAGGAAAAGAGAAAGGATTAGTAATACCACTTCAAAGCTCAAAAATAAAGAACATTCTTTTTGTAGCTGAAGACAACAGAAAGATCATTGGCTTTATATTAAGTAATCTTATTAGCTATGGTGATTTCAAATATGGCAGCATTGATGAATTCTTTGTTAAAAAAACATTTCGAGGTAAAGGAATTGGTACATCACTACTAAAAAAAGCCATAAAAGAACTTGAGAAATTGAATCCGAAATTAATACTTGTTGGAACAGAAAAAGCAAATAAAGAGGCAATCAAGATGTACCAGAAAGTAGGTTTTAAAGTAGGGAAAGAAAGCCTCTGGTTTTACTGGCATCCTAAAAAGAAATGTTAGGTTTTGTTCTGGCGTAAAAAGAGCAATATCAACTGCGTGCTTATATTGTTAAAATTCTGGAAGTAGATACTAAAGAGTTATATCATTGTGTTATATGGGTAATCACTAGTTCCACTAGGATTCAAAAGGAAGTGGTACTAGGAATAGAGAAGTTTTTAAGCAGTAATCTAGTAAGGTTAAATACTAATCAAAAACAATGAATTTTACTGTTTCTACTAAAGGACATTATGATTTTGTTGATATTACTGATCAGATACGGGAAATAGTGGCTCAAGCTACTGTTAAGGAAGGGTTAGTTTTGGTGTTCGTAAAGGGGTCTACTGCGGCTCTTACCATAATAGAGAATGAGAAAGGTATTTTTAAGGACATCAAGCAGATTTTAGAAAAATTAGCTCCAGAGGCATCAGATTATCAACATCATCAGAAATGGGGGGATCATAATGGAGCGGCTCATATAAAAGCATCTTTAATAAAACCAGATGTAGTTATCCCTCTCACTAATGGTATATTGGATCTAGGTACCT